>JBBIID010000130.1:0-7842 GCA_037446675.1 Paludibacter sp. | reverse complement strand
CTACAGGGAAAACACCCGCAATCTCATCCACCGGGAAAGTTGACAGGTAGTCCATAGACTTTTGTACTTTCTCAGGAATCGAGCCGTCGCCAATCATTGAACCAAGAACTTGCAAAGCATAGCCTGGGGAATCAGCCTGACCGCACCACCCCATCACAATATCCTTTCTCATTGAGAGGTCGTACATGGAGAAGCTTTGCTTTTCGGAGTCGAACCCAAACCAACGTTTCAGAGCAAATCTGTACTTGCTCTCGATAATGGATTGGAAGTCGGCAAATTTGTCAACATCATACGGTTTATGTATGTCCATCGAAGTGTAAACCGGTTGTTGGAAGCCAGTACCTGGGCGAGAAATGGCATATGTTTCTATATACAACTCTTTTTCAATCACCTTTCCCGGCTCCATAGTGATATAAGTATCTGAATATCTCATCGGTCGTTGCTGCAGAGCCTTTGCAACGCTGTGCTGCTTGTTGTATCCGATAGGTCCGCTATAAAGCACAAAGTCGGTGTAGCCTTTACCTGCCTCCACACCCATCGACCACCACTGGTCTGCCAACACGGCTCCTCTAACCGGACTCGGAGTTGTGTGAATGGCAGCGGCATTCTTAGCTGCACCATCTTCAAGCATAACAAAAGGCATCGGATAGCGATGATCCTCAAAAATAGCAAATTCGCCCTCTTTACCTTCATACACCGGAATAATATTTGAATTTACGGCAGCACCATTCTTATTTCCATAATACAATATACCCGGCATAAAAAGGGAAAGATTCTCCCCCTCCATGCGCCATCTCACAGAAAGAGTGGCATGGGTGAGCGGCTCCTTGCCAGTCCATTCATATCTTCGAACATACTTAATCAAACCCGGTTTCAGCTCTTTGTAAGCATCCCTCAGCTTCATTTCGCCCTGCGGCAGCACAATAGAACCTTTCAATATGTGCCAATCACCGCTTTGTTCTTCGGAAGTTGGGTTGGCATACTTCCATCCCGTCATCCAGTCGTCCTGCCATCCGGTAGCAATAGCCCACAGACCCTCTGGCTGAGGAACGAGTGTTTTGTTGGACGAGATAGGGAAAGAGGGCGGATTTATTTTTTCATTCTTTTTAGCCATGCTGAATGATATTCCCACCACAAGCAGAGATGTCAGTAATAATAGTTTACGCATTTTCTATTGTTTAATTTATTTTGCATAAATGTGATTTTAACTTTTAGTCTGCCATTTGGGGAAGATAGAAGTCGAAGTCTATATCGCGGTTACTCACCAATGTGCCGTTTATATATTCCAACGGAGCCACCTGAATAGATGAGCGACGCAGCTCGTAGGGCACGTTTCCGTTTTCGTCGTGCGCATCCTGAGTATGAGACTTTCTGCCCGGATGAGTAAAATAGAACACATACGCCTTATCGCCAAGCACCACCACATCACCATGCGCACCGCTTGGGGCATCATCTTTTCTCTGCGAAGGCTTGTCGAGAATCAATCCTTGCTTTTCCCATTTCTCCAGATCCGACGATTTATACACTCTCATGCCATGCCATTCGTCTGTCACCATCCAATAATGTCCTGCATACTTGAAAGCTTTCGGACCTTCATGTGCACCTCCCCCAATAGCCTCTCTGGCAGGCGACCAGTTGTCAAGGTCTTTACTTTCCGAGAGCATAGTGTGAGCACCAGCCATCTCGTCTTTATACCACATACGCCACACATTGTCGTCGCCTTTCATCAGCGTGCAATCTATCACCTTGTCCGACGACAGTTTAGGACTGCCTTTAAACTCCCAGTCCCATAGGTTATCACTTTCAAAGTGCACGATATGAGCCTGACCTCCCCAATGATTGCGCACACCTTTTATATAAGACACGAAAAGATGATATTTGCCATCGTGATATACCACATCGGGAGCCCAAAATGTATTATGACCACGTTCAAAATTCAAGTCGAGGGTGCCGCGATATACCCAAGTCTTGCCATTGTCGGCAGACTCAGCAATGCCTATTCCGTTGCCGTAGCAGTAAGCTACATCCGCTGTTTCCTGATTCGCTCTGCGCTGCGTGTAGAGCATCCACCATGTTTTCTCCTGCCTATTCCATATCAACACAGGATCTGCAGCACCGTCTGTTATCGGGTCGCGATAGAGCGGAGCAGCCGCTTTACGTACAGTTGGCTTATCTTCTGCCACACCAACTCCCGAAACATCCATACAAAATAGAGATAAAGCCATCCCACAATAAACAAATATCTTCTTCATAATAATATTACTTTATATATAAGACTCAAAAGGCTCTATCCACCCTTAAAAATAAGAATAGAAGTCCTCTCTGATTTCACCGCACCCTTATATCTGACACCATAATTATAATACCAATACAGGCCGTGCATGCGGTCCAACTTTTGCTGTTATATTGAAAGAATCAATTTATAAACAACACACCCTGTATCTGATCCTTGGGTTTGATGTAATCTTCGTTTATCGACCGTCTATGGCCCGCTCCTTGCGTGCGTATTTTGACAATATCATCCAATTCATTTGCATCGATATAACCATATTTTATATCCGATTTTGAAAAAACAGCCTCCAAAGTGGTTTGAGAAGGTAAATGAAGCTCTCTTCTTTCAAGCTCATTACCCAAAAATGCTTTTGCAGTATCTTGATATACTGTTTGTGCAATACAGGCATACTCTTCTCCGTAAGTTTTTTTCATATAATATCCAAATGATTTATGATACGGAATGTTGATGATATTCATGTAATTTGCGTGGCCAAGATGGCAGTCAACGACAATCGTTTGATTAGGTTTACAAAGATTAGCTATAAAAAAAGAGGCGTTTTGGAACATTCGGTAGTCTCTTTCGTAATAACTGTCTTCATTTTTTATTTCAGCTTCTATTAGACTTTTCAAGTAGAAAGTAATGATAGCAAGATCTTTTCCTATAGCGCTACTTAGTTCTTTCTCGTTATTTTCGATGATATGAAGTGTTGTTACTGCCATATCCTTTATTTTTTCGACATCTCTTATTTGCAAAACAGACACTATTGAATCCACAGCCGATGAACGTGCTTCTTTATTGAGTGTTTGCATATAATCTTTTAGGAAAAAATCCAATTCATTTTTTTCATATCGACAGTCAATACCTAAGTAATTTACTTTTTCAACAGCCGTTTTATTGTAATTCCTAAGCCATTTTAATAATTCTATGATAGGCTCTTCTTCGCCAATGATTATTTTTGTAAGTTCTTTTAGTTTATCTTCATCAATAGAATTGCTGCCTTGAATATACTTGTTAAAAAAGAGTATCTGTAATATTGGGAGTTCAGTCAAAATCAATTTTGTCTGATTGCTTAAAACACTTGATTTAATAAATTTCGTGGTAGCCCAACCAATTTTACCACTTCCATGCACCGTTTCGCCGAGTGCAGTAATTCTTTTGGAAATGTGAGAAAGTTGTTTTTCTGTCAGCAAAGTGTCCGATGATAATGGTAGGACTTTGGATTTATCTAAAGTTGATGCCTTAATATCCTGAAACGGAAGAGTGTTGATGTTCATATTGCCATTCAGCAACTCTATCCGATTAATTGATATTTCTTGAGGGATGGATGTCTTGACTAAACTAAAATTATTAGTATAGGTGCTGTCTTTTCCAACCGCTTTCAGTTTAAAAAATAAAAAGCGTAGATCTTTGGTGTTTATTTCAACAAAGTCTTCTTCAAATTTGTCATTGTTCTGCAGGAGAATACTGTCCGTTTTGAATATATCCATTTTCTGATTCATTGAATAAACAAACAATCTGCCGGTCTTCAGATTTTTACTTTTATAGGATATTTTTACTTTTAAAATGTCATCGGAGAGCGGTGGAAGTAAAATCACCGAATTGAACGTATTCAAATTCATTTTTTCTCTGAAACCCCATCTTTCTTTTTGGAAAAATTTGATAGATCCGCCGAGATCTGTAGTATCAACTACATAACTGATATAGGAATCATTTACATCTGGTAACCATCCGCGAAAATCATTATCGACAATTTTGAAATTGAGATTATATGTCTCTTCATATGTCTGCCCATATATGTTATTTATTTTACAAAATAAAATAATGGAGAGAATTGAAACTAGCTTAACTATTTTTTTCATCTGTCATCGAGATTCAATTGTTAATACAATAAACACTCATTAATTCTCCTGCTACATACGACCTTGACTTAATTTCTATGTTTTACTAACATAATTATGGGATTGGATTCTTCATTTAGCTCTTGGGCAATTTCTTTTAAGTCGCCTTTCAATTCATTTTTCTCAAGCGCATCAACAAGGTCAGATGCATTTAAGGTCAGACATGTAGCCATAGTGCTATTGGGTTTCTTACCTAACGAAACTTCTCGTTTGGGTGAAAAATCATTATTAAACACAACATATTCAAAAATAGATTTTGCTTGCTTGTCGAACATTAAATCAGTTCCGGGAAATCCTTTAAAGGTGGTAAAATCTATTTCCTTCTTCATTGTTCTCATAAAATAATAACGATCTGTAATAACGGTAGGAAATAAATAAATTTCAGGGTTCATCGTTTGAATTGAAGGAGTCCTTACGATGATAGGAGTTAATATATTATCAGTTGAATAGTTATAAATTGTATCAGATGATGTTCTCATTATTACCCAATCTTTTTGATTTGGAATAGTTAAGTAAAATGCAGGTGTAATACTTCCCTCTCCTTCTATTATAACAGGAGTTTTAATTACTCCACTATATGGCAATTCAATTTCTCTTTTGATTTGCCCATTTTGCTTGGAAATAAGTATATGTGAAGAACGTTCCGTTTCAACTCCGGGAGAGTAACCCTTGTGGCAAATCAAGAACTCATTATCGTAATTAAATGTGTAATTATAAAATTCCATTTCGTTTACAAACTTGAACTTTCTTTTAAAATTTCCATAAAGATCATACACCAATATTTTTCTTGAACTATATGCTATTACAAACATTTCGTCATTGTCTTCATCTAAGATAATATCTGTAAATTGTGAATACTCCTCAGGACCTTGGCCTAATCTGTTTATTTTTCTCAGACCCTTTCCATTCTTTCGGTCAAAAATAAATATATTCCCATCTACGCTTCGGTTACTTACAATTATAACTTTTTCACCTACCGCTTTAATTACGCCTTGAGTAATATATTCATCGGAAGATTCTAAAGCTATGTATTCCACATCCATAAAATCTTGAAGTATAAGTTCCTTTTTAGGATATTTTGCGTTTACATCTACTGTAATCAAATCATATTCTAATTGATCTTTTGTACCAACACATGCAACCATTATGAATAAGAATGTAATTGCTGATAATAAATTCGTTTTTTTCATGTTTCTCATAATTTTCGAAAAAGGTTGTATATCAATTTAATCTCTATGGAATTAATCAATAATATGGAAAATTCCTCTAATTAATTAAATAAACAGGAGGTACACAACTAAATCATACTATTTAGATTCAATTATGTTCAAGAACATCTCTGGCGGTTTAGTAAAGTTACTGATTGGATGCTTATCAATGGAATAAATGCTACGAGTATTCTATAAAAATTCGCACTGACACATTTTAGAGTACATCCCCCGAATAAACATTTAAAAATTATCTGCAAAAGAATGTTGCTGCACTATAAAGCAAAAAAACAGCAATTCCGGGCTTTTTATCTTGTTCAATTGAAGGTTAAAAGGCTATCATTCCTATATGTGTATCCAACATTCAGAACAAGTAAAAAAAGAATTCGGGACTTTGATTTTTATTTATACATTATTTCAAATTCGTCTTTTAATAATCTACCTTGTTTTTTATCAAGTGAATTGATAGAGTTGTAAATCTTTTCAAATTTTTCTTTGTTCTGCAAATCATATTTTCCCGAACCGTTAAAAACAAAATGCCAAAAACTTGTTGCTTCTTTATCGGGTTTCTTCGTCAGAATTTCTAAAAAAATATTTGGTTTACTTATTATCAATTCAGATAAATTTGACTGAAAAAGTCCAATTCCGTCTGCGTCCCAAACGCCTCCTTTTGCAATTTTATACACTTTCCCTGCAAAAATTTCAGAATTTACTTTTTCTTCATACTTAAAAAAATAATTTATATGAGTTTCATAAAAATCATACAAAGGCATTTTTCCTGTATCATCATCAAAACCATAAAGATCTATAAATTCGCCATATGTATCTGGAAATAGTTTAAAAAACGTCATATAATCGTTCTGTTCGAAAGACTGTTTAAGTTTCTCTACTCTCGTATCAACAATATTCTCATTTTGTGCAACATTGTTACTTCCTTCTTTTTTTTCATTTGCATTGCAAGAAAAAAACAAACAAGAAACTGCAAAAATTAAAAGGATCCTTTTCATTTCTTTTGTGGAATTTTGTTGTTAATGATTGTTTTAACATTATTTGCCCCTTTGCTTTTAATGAATGTTATTAATTCTTACATTTTGAGTTTACTTCCTCCAATAACTCTATTTGCGTTGGTAGTTACGGACATATTACAGCCTTCCGTATTTCCAGCATTATTTCCAGCGTGATACAAAAATCTTCGCCTTTATCACCCAAAGCATCAACCGTCATTTTACCATCTTGGTAAATGAATCTAATAGGATTATTCAAACAATATGCATAAAGTGTGCCATTGTAGTACTTCTCAGCCAGCGGATTGACTCTTAGCCACCACTGCACGACTTTTGCCTCGTGCGAGTCTTTGGGTTTCCGTGTGCGAAGCACTTGCATTTGTGGTCGATATGTGAGTTTTAAACATCCCATTTTCAGAACTCTAAAGATAGACATTTTTATTTTTCATTTGAGTTTCGGATGCGTCTTTGGATTATCTCGTTGGCAAAACCGATACCGTTTTAGAAAAGGATTTGCTAAAGAAAATTACCGACATCCAAAAACTCCCGGACGATAAAAGAAACGTGGTAATGGAACTGCTCGATTCCTTCCTTAAACAAACTAAATTGCAAAGTATTATGTAATGATAAAGCCCGAAAAGCGGGCTTTAAGTTATTTGCTCCAAGTATCTCCCTGCCATATTATTGTATTCTTGTTTTTAATTAAAATCAAGTCCTGATAAAAAGGTTCAAATTCAAAAAAACATCTATCAAAACTAGGAAGAGTGATTGTTAGATAATTATGTATCTCCGTATCGATGCTTTCTTCAAAAATTTTAAATAATATTCTGCCTTTATAAATCTCTGTTCCCGATACGTCAGCATTTAGATTGAAACTGATTTGATTTGTTGCAGTTCTTCTGTTCCATAAATATTCAGATTTTGGCAAAACAATGTAAGTCTTATCTGTAGTAATAGATTTGTTGTTTTTATAATTAAACGTAAAATTTAAGCTTACAGGATGAAAATCCGTTGGAAAAACTACTTGGATATACAGGCTATCTTGAGATAATTTATTCTCTTTTTTAAGGTCATATCCAAACCCTTTCTGCTCTGTATAATAATTCTCACTCGTAATCTCTATTACATTATCAGCTAAAATCGTCCATTTACCTTTCGAGGCATAATCGCATTGCTCTATTACAGGGGTAAATGTGATTTCAGGATTCCAGAGCGTATATGTCCCATCAGATTTTAATTCTAACTTCTCTGAACTTTCTTCCCTCTCATACACTCCTGAAACTTGAGTATTTGTTTTTTGACCTTTTGCCGAAGAGAATCCTATAAGTTGAAATGATACTATCAATATAACTAATGCTTTTTTCATTTCTTTTTATCTTTTAGCTTTTCATAAACCACACTACCATCTGCGGTTTTAATCTGCATTAACGTGCATGCGATCCAATTCTTTGCCGTTG
>JBBIID010000129.1:6149-7856 GCA_037446675.1 Paludibacter sp. | reverse complement strand
TTCCCGTGTATGCGTTGCTAAAAATGGATATTACCTGAGTGGATGGTGTAGTTGGAGTTATCGCCGAAGTTGTTGGAACAGGAATGGCAGCTGTATTGAAACTAACCAAAGCTGAATTTGCAGAAATATTCCCTGCTGCATCTTTTGCTTTAATTGTCAAGTTATAACTTGTAGATGCAGTTAAACCAGTAACAGTAACATACCCTGAAGCATCTGTTGTAAGTGCTTTGTTTGAAACTCCATTAGTTGCATCATTTGCAACATAACTAATAACAGGAGATGTAATATCATCTGTTGCTGTTAATAATAAGTTAACAGAGTTATAGGTTGGACTACCTTCAACAGTAGCTGTACCCATTGTTGGAGGATTTGAATCTGCAGGTCCGGTTGTACAAGTATTTCCTACGGTGTAAGAATATTGCGATGTAACAGCCATACCTCCTGCAAAAGCAAATTTACACGAGGTTTTAAAAGTTGCACCTAAGGTCTGTCGTGTAAATGTTTTAGTAAACTTCTTTGTGGTTCCCGAAACTAATGTCATTGCTACTTCTGCAAAAGTTGGATTCTCTGTCCACAAATAAGCAACCACTCCATCTTTTGCATCTAATAATTCAAAAGTAACAGTCACATCAGTACCTGAAGTAGAAAATGTGTAATTGTAACCTGTGGTGAAAGTGCCTTGCGCGGGGGTTGATGTCGCCGTTGAAGTTCCTTCACATTCAGTGTTGACCGCATTTGCCATACTTCCCCAGATCAGCATAATAGCTGCCAAAAGAAATAATTTTGTAATTTTTTTCATATTCAAATAAATTTAATTGGGTTATAATAATTTAGAAAAAGATTTATTTTTCAATTTGCATGATTTTTCCACTCCATGTCAATTGCTGATCTTTTTCATCCCTCTGATACAATTTAACATAATCAATATACATTTTAGCGTTTCCGGCTTTTAATGCAGTGATTTCATTTATGTTGTAAATGCGAGGAAAGTTACCCCCAACAGCCAAATTAAAAATCAAAAAATAAGGTTTATGAAAATATCTGCCTGGATTATTAGGTTCATCATTTCCCTTTATCGGCATTTCATAATATGGTTTATTATTTGGATATTTATCAAGATCTAAATACATTTTTATTGCGTCCTGATCCCAAACAAGTGTGAACAAATGAAATCCTTCCTGAAGGCTATAATCATTCACTGATGCTTTTGCGTAATTTGGATATTTACCATCATTAAACCCTTCACCCCAATGACAAGCTCCGTTAAAAAGCCGACTTTGAGTCTGTCCTTCTATTCCATTCGCATGTCCCATTTCCAAAATGTCAATTTCGCCACACCTTGGCCATCTTGCTTCCGGATAATCGCCTCCTAACATCCAAAACGCCGGCCACAAACCATCTTCTGTTTTAGGGAGTTTTATGCGAGCTTCCAACTTTCCATATTTGAAAGACAGTTTTCCTTTGGTATGTATCCTCCCTGAAGTTGCATGTTTAAACCAATACCATTGTTTTTTGGCAGTAATAACCAAACATGTTTCTCCAGTTTCGGGTTCTTTACCAATTGATATGTTTTTGCGAGTATAGTATTGTAGCTCCTTGTTTCCACCACCTTCTCCGTCAACTACAATTTCCCAATTATTCTTTTCATCTAATTTTTTGGAATCAAAATTATCCTGCCATACCAATTTGTATGGATTTGACGAAAGA
>JBBIID010000129.1:0-6139 GCA_037446675.1 Paludibacter sp. | reverse complement strand
CTCTGATTGAGAATATGCACAAATTGTTGGAAAAAGAAAAAAAGCAGCCACACCTAGGCATCTGATGAAATTGTTATTGAATTGCATTTTTTAAAATATATAGTTAGAAAATTATCAATTTTTTATTTGTAGATATTCATATCAAAAAAGAGATATCCAATCTTGCAAAATTAAAATTTTCGATAAAAACCAAAGAATTTTCTACTTCTCAAAAACTCAAGCTATAATCACAAACAACACACAATACCACAACACTCTAATGACAAATTACATTGAAAAACAAATATTTAAAAAACATACTGCTTTAAAACATTTTTCACTACAACCTTATCAATAGCATTTAGTGATTAGAAAAACATTTAATTCAGAACTAAACTTAAAACAAAACCCTATTCTTCAAGATTTATATTTTGTGCTGTCAGAAAGTCAAAGATCGACCTCAATATTTATAATCATTAATGGATAAGAGAAATTTGCTCTCAAATAATTATTAACAAAGAACTTCTTTTAATCTATCAAAGATATTTTCCAGTTATACTTTAGCTAAAATTTTATCCATGATTTTTTTTATTGTTACATTGCAAAAATAAATAGCTCTATCTTATTAAAAGAAAATTTTACTTCTCAAATTTTCAAAGCTGGCTTAATGAAACTACACAATATTTCTCAAAGAGAATAATCAAAAAACTAATAATCAGACAAATAAAAAATAAACTGCTCTATAACATATTTCACTGACTAATTCATCTTAAAATTTGTAGTAACATTGATTTGATTTATTATCGGTCAAAACATATTATTAGTCTTTTTATGAAAAAAACTTTACTTTTTATTTCACTTTTAGCTGTAAATGTATCTGCCTACTCAATTCAACCCCTGGTTAGAAACTTTACAAGGGTCGATTATAAATCCGGAGCTCAAAATTGGGCAATTGTTCAAGATAAATCTAACACAATGTATTTTGCCAACAATTCAGGAATGCTTGAATTCGATGGAAAAAACTGGACGACATATCCTATTGATAATGGCACTAATGTAAGATCGCTTTTGTACGGAAACGATGGGAAATTCTACGCATCTTCTTTCAATGAATTTGGGTTTTATGAACAACTCCCTACAGGACAATTCAAATATCATTCTCTTTTAAGCAAACTAACTGATAAAAAATTAAATTCTAACGAATTATTTTATATTCATCAAGGAGATAAAAAGGTTTATTTTCAGGGAGATAATTCAGTATTGGTTTATACTGCAGGAAAATTAAAAAATTATCCTTTTAATGGCAGAATAGATGCCTCGGCTTGTATAAACAATGTATTGATCGTGACCAATAGTGAAAAAGGAGCTTTTATGATGACCGGAAATCTATTTGTTCGACTCTCAGGATCAGATGTATTAATTAATAAGAAAATATGTTCTATCCTACCTTATGGGAAAAACAAGATTTTGTTTGTGACCAATTTCGATGGAGTTTTCGTTTTCGATGGAAGCACAATATCTCCCTTTAATACTGGAATCGATGATTTTTTAAAACTAAATCAGGTTTTCTGTGCAACTACGAATGGACGGGAAATTGTTTATGGAACTGTGCAAAGGGGTATTGCTGTACAAAATATATCGGATAAAACGGTGATTTTTGTAAACACTTACTCTGGATTGCAGAATAATACCGTGCTAAGTGTCGCTTTCGACAATCAACAAAATTTATGGCTAGGTCTTGATAAAGGGATAGATTATGTACTTCTCAACAGTCCTATTCGAAATCTTTTTGGCACAAATAATTTATACGGAACCGGATATACATCCTTATTAAAAGAAAATACTCTTTATTTTGGAACAAATCAAGGACTGTACACTTCGCCCGCGCCATTATCCAACAGCCCAACACCACTCCAACTAAAACTCATGAACGGAATGGAAGGGCAAATTTGGTGTTTAAACAATATCGACAATCAAATATTCTGTGGAACCGACCGAGGAGCTTTTATGATTTCTCCGGATCAAAGAATAAAACAAATTGAGCAATTGCCAGGAACTTGGGTTTTCAAGAAACTGAAAAATCATCCTGATTTTATAATCGGTTGTTCCTATCATGGACTTTTTATTTTGAAAAAAATTGGAAATAATTGGCAATTTTCCCATTTTCTGAAAGGTGGATTCTCCGAATCAAGCCCAATGTTTGAAGAAGATGAAGACGGAACTATTTGGTTTAGCCATTGGCAAAAAGGACTTTACAGGCTTCATTTTGATCAGAACTTAGACAGTATCACAAAAATTGATGTATTTGATACATCGAAAGGTTTTCCTAGCAACCGAAATAACACGGTCTTTCGTATTGGTAATGAACTTATTTTTTCATCTGAAAAAGGTTTTTATTCTTACAACAAAAAAACAGACAAGATGGAAGAATATACTAAGTGGAATAAGTTATTTGCAAACACCCCAAGTTATATGCGATTACATGAAAGCCCAAATGGAGATATTTGGTGTATATCAGGTCAGTTTGTTGGTGTCATCAAGAAAAATGCAAACAATAATTATCAAATCGATTCATTGACTTATCATATTCTACAGCCTAAAATTAGTGCAGGATTCGAGCACTTTAATTTTCTGGATAATTACAACCAGCTTCTAAACACTGAGGATGGATTTTGTTGGATAAATACAAAAAGAAGAGTAATTAAAAACGATTCTTTCAAAGTATTTTTACATAAGGTAGCCATTACCAATGATAAAAATTCGCTGGTTACACGGAGGGAATATTCAGCGAGCAATGATTCCATAATCAAGTTTAGTCACGAACACAACTCCATTCGTTTTGAATTTATTGCTCCAGAATATCGCAATGCGGATCTAGTACAATATAGTTATAAGCTTGAGAATTATGATGACGATTGGTCGGATTATAATGAAGATAACATCAAAGAATACACCCAGTTACCAAAAGGGGATTATGTTTTCAGGGTGAAAGCTAAAGACATGCTGGAATCTAAAGAGGCAACTTATTCGTATACTTTTACAATCTTACCTGCGTGGTACGAAAGCCAATTGGCTTATATATTGTATTTTATTCTTTTCATCATAATGATATTTTTATTAATTATTTGGATAAATGAACGTTCCAGAAAAGGAGCTGTTGAAATGGAGAAACAGAAAGAACTCGAATTAAAAGAGCAGAAAAAACAATACGAAGCTGAAACTACCGAAAAAAAGAAAGAAATAAAAGAGCTAAAAAATCAACAATTACAATATGAGTTAAGGCATAAATCTCAGGAACTTGCAAGCTCGACCATGAATTTGATTCGAAAAAACGAGATGTTACAAGAGATAATCGATGACATATCGAAAGTCAGCGGAGAATTAAAAAAGAATACAAACATAACGAGCGTATTATCTCAGCTTAATAAAATGGAAAAAAGTATTAAGCAAAATATTGAGCAGGATGACAACTGGAAACGATTTGAAGAAAATTTTGATTTGGTGTACGAAAATTATCTCAAACGATTAAGCGATGCATACCCAAGCCTTAACGTCAGCGACAAAAAACTCTGTGCATACCTGAAAATGGACTTGACTTCAAAAGACATAGCACAGCTGATGAACATGACTTTGCGAAGCGTAGAGATGAATCGGTACAGACTAAGAAAGAAATTAGATTTGGACAGAGACGTGAACTTAGGAGAGTATCTTCAAAGTTTCTAAAAAATAACAAGATTATGGTTCTTAAATTGAATTGATTGCAAACTACAATAGCATCAATATAAAAAACTGTTTTTTTATGGAGCTAATAAGATCATTATTACGAATGGCACAATAACAACAACAAGAAAAATAATGTCTTTCAATTCCAATTTTCGCTTCTTCATGAGAGTAAAGTCTTATAGAGGAAATAAATTTAGAGGTTAACCTGCTACAAAGTAACGAATAAATAACGTATCAATTTTCATTATCGTATATTAAAATGTATAAAAAATAATATTCTATAAATCAAGGTAGTTATTCAATTTAACTCAAACAGGTATAAAAAACTAATATTAAGTTCTTTAATCAAAAAAAAAGGACTATCCATTCGAAATGAGGATAGTCCTTTTTTTTTGATTAGGCAAGAAAAAACGAGACTTGAATTATGTGAATTTCACCATTTATTATATTAAACTTGATGATCTTGTCATATCATAAGTTAATTTACTTTCACTAGTTATTGAAATTCAGTTTCGGTTTACTTATTATATAATTCTTCACCTGATTCATTTTTTTGATACACTCTCACAAAATCTACATACATATTAGCAGTAAAATCATTTTCTGAGTTTAAAGCACTTATTTTGTTAATGTCCCAAATTTGAGTAAAATTTCCACCAACTGCCAAATTAAACAAGATGAAAAATGGCTTATGAAAATAGTGAGCGGCATTACCAGCTTTATCCTCGCCATTAATACTCATTTCCACATATGGCTTTGTTGAAGGATCTTTATCTAAATCAAGATACATTTTTAATGCACTATCGTCCCATATTAGGGTAAATAAGTGAAAATCTCCTTGAATACTTGTTGCGTTTGTTGCGTCCTTTCCCCAATTTGGATAAGAACCACCATTCCAACTTTCACCCCAGTGAAGCCATCCACTATAATACCGATCTTGTGTCCCGCGATTGATTCCATTGACATTTCCCATTTCCAAAATGTCAATTTCACCGCACTTTGGCCAACCGACAGATGAATAATCGGCTCCCATCATCCAAAATGCAGGCCATAATCCATTCGCTGTGTAGGGTAATTTAATACGAGCTTCAACCTTCCCGTGTTTAAACGACATCTTATTCTGTGTAGTTAAACGACCAGAAGTACAAGTTCTGCCAGAAAAACTTTCTTTTTTTGCAGTTATAATCAAACAACCGAGCCCAGTTACAGGTTCTTTTCCTACCGAAATGTTTTCACGTCTATAGTATTGAAGTTCGTTGTTTCCACCGCCTCCATTATTTACCTCTACAGTCCAATTATTTGTTTCGTCTAATACTCCACTATCAAACTTATCTTCCCAAACCATTTTATATCCATCAACCTCACCAGAACCGATATCTGTAACTGGATTTGAGTTCACAATTGGATCAAGAACAGGTTCAGGGCTGCATGCTGCAAGAAAAATGGTAAAGATGTTTGTGAAGATATATATATATAAGTTTTTTATGCAGTTCATGCTTATTATTGGTTTATTAAAATGATTCGTAGAAAATAAAACTTTATCTAAAATATAATATTAGTTACAAATTAATCAGGGATGTTGAATTTCAACCAGTTCAATGCAAGTGAGCCGTCTGTAAGTGTAAGGCGAAGAGTTTGTTTTCCTTTATTTAGCTTTAAGTCCTGATTTAAAGTGACCCAAGTTGTTGAAGGGTCGGTGGAACGGGCCAAAGTCAAAGTACTTTTGCTACTTCCATTAATTTGTAAATCCATTTGGCTGTTAATAACAGTTGAGTAACGTAACTGAAACTTGTAAGTTCCAGTGGCAGGCACATCAATTTGATATTCAAGCCACATATCCTTCTTCATGTTTGTGACATCAATATTGCCCCCCTCTGGATCAGTTGTTAAACGAATAGTTGGTGCAGCTTTTAATCCATCTTGTCCAACACTTTCATAGCTATTTATGCTACTATATTTTTCGGCTTCAATCTTTTGATTTTCGACGTAATATGTATTTTTATCTTGCGATGATAATGCGTTGTAAAGAATTCCAAGTTCAGTTAATTGGGGAGGGTTACTTTTATCAGCAAGAGCATTATGCACATCTTCTGGACCACCACGTAGCATAAACCATGCATAACGTTCTACTAAAGGATCTGATTCCATATAATTAACAAGGTCAACCATTAAAGCTGTTTGGTTTGCTAATGTTGCATTTTCCCAAGTACAGAATTCAGTAAGCCAAATAGGTTTACCATATTTTCTAAACTTGTCTATGAAACCTTTCATACTTGAGGCATTAGGCATATAACAATGAATAGCAATTGCATGAATGTCATCTGGATTCACTAAAGTAAAAAACTCATCGAGCCATTTCACAGGATCCTGATATCCTGATAAAGTTCCATAATTTAATGCTGGAGAAACCAGCTTAAGATTTAGTTCTTTGCTCAAA
>JBBIID010000128.1:7645-7905 GCA_037446675.1 Paludibacter sp. | reverse complement strand
GTCTGCAACGGATAAAAAACGCCATATCTTGTTGCTATTCCGTCGAAATCACTTATTGGAATGCTCCCGGCTGTATGCACATGAATGGCATCAGGCAAATCGAAGCTTTTCAAAGTGTCGCGAAATGAGCTGTCCTTTAGCGCATAAAAATAAATATCTGCCTTGTCGTAGACTTCCGAAAGATCCGTCGTATACGAAGTGTTTAGCATGTTTGCCAGTGAGGCTGCATTTTTTTGAGTGCGGCTGTAAACCTGACTGAT
>JBBIID010000128.1:0-7628 GCA_037446675.1 Paludibacter sp. | reverse complement strand
GTAAAGCCAGCGCTAAGTGCGTTGCCACATTGCCCGATCCGATAAAAACTGCTTTCATTGTTGTGTTTTTAGTTTATTTCTTTTTAACTCCTAAAACCAAAATGGCTCCTGCGGCAATTAATAAAACCGGCCAAATATAATCGGACAAACTTCTGGTGAATTGTATAATATCGGACAATCTGAAAAGCAGTCCAACAACTATCAGCACAATTCCAATGTTTTTGTTGGAATGGGTAAGCAGAAAAATAATACCCATTATTAATGGATAATTTTTAAAATCGAAAATGTGAGAAGCAATTTCTGGTGGGAAAATATTTAGCTGACGAAGTAAAAATAGGCAGCCAAAAACCAAAAGTGTAACTCCCCAAGCTAAACGGTTGTCTTTTTTTGCAGTCATTGGAATAATATTAGAATTTTTCGTAATGAATTTTTTCGATTGCTAATTGATCTTCGTCAAAAGGCTTCTTCTCTTCGTCGGGATAACCAATCGAAACAATGTTCAATACATCATAATTTTCAGGAATGTCAAGTAAGTTTTTGATGTATTTTCCTGCTGATGTAAAGTCATCTTTCTGACGATTGTACATTTGTACCCAGCAACTTCCCAAACCAAGGTCTTGCGCTTGCAACTGAATGATGATGGATGCAATGGAAGCATCTTCGAACCAAATATCGCTTTTGGTAGTGTCGGCAATAACAACAATTCCTAAAGCAGCATCTTTCAGCATTTGCGCCCCGTGTGGTCTGCTATCGGCAAGTTTTTCGAGCGTGTTTCTATCTTCCACCACAATAAATTCCCATGAATTACTTCGCTTTGATGCGGGCGACATGAGTGCTGCATGAACAATTTTGAGAATTTTTTCTTTATCAACCGCTTTTGGTTGATATTTGCGTATGCTGCGTCGGTTTTTTAAAAGATCAAAAAATGAGGTCATAAAAATAAATCTGTGATTTCAACTTAATTCGATTGTTTTTCAATCAAATAAGTAATTATGTTGTCTGGTTTCAGAAGTTTGTTCAATCTGCTGAATGGAATGTTAACTTCTGTCTGTCCCATATAAAAAGGTGCTATTTCGTAAGGGTTGAATACGTAATTGATGCCGATGTCGCTTATATAAAAGTTTCCATTCGGTTTAATGGAATCAGTCCAAAAATCAGTATCCTCAAAAGTCAGAATTGGTTCCGAATTCTTTGGCTCTTTTTCTTCTTTTGCCTGTTCCAATATTCTGTCTTTAATAATTTGAGTAAGATCATTTTCGTATTTATCAACGAACAAGTCTTTTTCGGTAATTTTTTTTCCTGTTTTCAAATTATAATTATAGTAATTTCGGCTTTCGTAACCATGAGCTCCACCCATAAATACATAACGTTCTATTCCGTAAACATATATTTTATCGTCGGATAGCAAGCCGTAGCCCGATAAATTATGCTCGTTGTTGAACGAATAAACTGTTGTTGAATCGAGAAAATCGTCGATGGCAGCATTGTTTAATCGGTACTCAGCAGCCAAATCGGCTGCAAATTTTTTTGAAAGTGAATCGTTTGGTATCGAAACATATTTTTTCCCAAACAAATTGGTAATGATCGAATTTCGTATTGAATCGAAGATTTCCTTTTTGTGAAACTCAATAGGAAGTTCAACCTGAATATCAACTTTTAAAGCTCCTTTGGAAGTGTCGGTTGTGAGAAAATATTTTTCAGATAAACTTTTTTCTTCGGTCTTTATCGTTTTTTGTTGGCAAGAGAAAAAAGAAATGCTTACTAACACGCTAACTAACAAAACAATCGTTTGCTTTTTCATATAACATTAAAATGAAATAAATTACGGAACAAATTTACAATATAAAAACTGATAACATCTAAATTTTATCAAAAAATTTTGTGGTACTGTTATTTCAATATACTTTTGTAACAGTATGAAAACAAATCTTACAAAAACAATTTTTTCCTTTTTTGCTGCAATATATTTTATTGTAGCCGGACTTGGATTGAATTATGTAAATTATTGTTGTCAAGCTTGTGCAAACGAAGGAATTGAGTCGGTGGCCTTGCTTACCTGCTCCACTTTACATCATCATTTAAAAGCTGCACCTCCGGCTGAATCGAAGGATGATATAACCTGCCCTGATGTTGAGCATAAACCGCAAGGTTGTCATTTCGTCAGACTAAAAGTAGATGTGCCTTCGGTTAACCCGTTTTATTATAACGTACCGCTCATTAATACAATTTTCCTGACCAATTTGTTTTGCAGTCAACCTTTGTTTGGCGTGAACAATTTTGAGGGAGAAACTGTAAATATCCGTCCACCCAACAGCTTATCTGTTATAACCGGACGCGATTTAATTACTTTTCATTCTGTTCTACTGATTTGAAAATTTGAGTTTTTCAAGGCAAAATAACTTTGTCTGAATGTTTTGTGTCGTTGCAATTTTGTGACGATCACAAATTATTTTCGAAAATTCAAAATTTCAAATTCTTTTTTATGATAGAACGTATAATTCAATTTTCAATAAAAAATAAATTTTTAGTTGGATTATCGGTTGTAGCTTTGGTGGCTTGGGGCGTTTATTCAATTACCCGCCTGCCCATTGATGCAATACCCGATTCAACTAATAATCAGGTGCAGATTATTTCACTGGCTCCCTCTTTAGCTGTTCAGGAGGTCGAGAGTTTCATCACTGCGCCTATCGAAGTGGCAGTTGCCAACATTCCCGATATTATAGAACTCCGCTCCATTTCGAGGCTTGGTTTGTCTGTAATCAGCGTCGTTTTCAAAGATGATGTTGATGTTTATTGGGCCCGCCAGCAGTTGAGTGAAAGATTAAAAGAGGCGGAAGAATCCATTCCTCATGGATTAGCCAAAATAGAACTGGCTCCGATTTCTACCGGATTGGGCGAAATATATCAATATCGGTTGGCGGTGGAAAAAGGACTGTAAAACAGGTATACGCCAACGGAACTGAGAACCATACAGGACTGGGTGGTTCGCCGCGAAATGCTCGGAACGCCGGGTGTTGCTGAAATTAATAGCTACGGTGGATTCGTAAAACAATACGAAATTGCCGTCAATCCCGAGCGTTTGCGTGGAATGAACATCACGCTTACTGATATTTTTGATGCACTGGAACGAAACAATGAAAATACCGGAAGTGCATATATTGATAAAAAACCAACGGCTTATTTTATTCGCGGTATTGGTTTGGTGAAAAATCTGGAGGACATTGGCAAGATTGTAGTGAAAAATAGTGCTTCGGGTGTTCCTGTTTTAATCCGTGATGTGGCCACCGTTCAGTTTGGTAACGCGACTCGTTACGGAGCTTTTGTGGTTGACACTACCGAAGCTGTGGGTGGTGTGGTGATGATGCTCAAAGGTGCAAATGCCCACGAAGTGGTTACAAATGTGGAAACAAGAATAGAATCTATTCAAAAAACGCTTCCCGATGGCGTAAAAATTGAACCTTTCCTAAATCGCTCCGATTTGGTGGGACGTGCTATCGGCACGGTTTCGACTAATCTGGTTGAAGGAGCTTTAATCGTTATTCTTATTTTGGTTCTGCTGTTGGGTAATTTCCGTGCAGGATTGATTGTGGCTTCTGTGATTCCGCTTTCCATGTTTTTTGCAGTTTCCATGATGAATCTTTTTGGCGTTTCGGGCAACCTAATGAGTCTTGGTGCAATCGATTTCGGGTTGATTGTGGATGGTGCGGTAATTATTGTGGAAAGTGTAGTCTACCGTATCGTAAAAAGTAAGCAACAATTGGGAGTTGCCCGACTTTCGCAATCGCAAATGGACGAAAATGTGTTTGAATCGACAAAGCGAATGATGAGCTCGGCTACTTTCGGGCAAATTATTATTCTTATTGTTTATTTGCCGATTATGGCGTTAGTCGGTATCGAAGGTAAAATGTTCCGCCCGATGGCAGAAGTGGTTGTGTTTGCGTTGATTGGTGCTGCAATACTTTCGCTTACCTACGTTCCAATGGCTTCGGCTTTGTTTTTGAGTAAAAAAACAGAACATAAACGCAATATCTCCGATAAAATAATGGAAAAACTGCACCTGCGTTTCGAACCCATTATTTTGTACGTGTTGAAACGAAAGAAAATCGTTTCTATTTCTGCGGTTGCGTTGTTTGTTTTTAGTTTATTCGTGTTCAATCAGTTGGGAGGCGAATTTATTCCACAGCTAGAAGAAGGCGATTTGGCTGCCGGAGTAATGACTTTACAGGGTGGTTCGCTTACCAATACGGTGGAAATCGTTCAGAAAGCAAATAAAATTTTGTTGGATAATTTTCCCGAAGTAAAGCACGCTGTTTGTAAAATTGGTGCCGGTGAAATTCCAACCGACCCAACGCCGATGGAAACGGGAGACTATATTATTACACTGAAAGATAAGAGTGAATGGACTTCGGCTAAAACGCGCGAAGAACTGGTTGAAAAAATGGAAGAAAAACTGGTTGTTTTGACGGGTGTGAAATTTGAATTCCAACAGCCGATTCAGATGCGTTTTAATGAATTGCTTTCCGGTTCACGGCAAGATATTGCGGTGAAAATTTTCGGAGATGATTTGAATACTTTAGCCGAAAAAGCCGCATCAATTGAAGCACTAATCCATGATGTGGAAGGTGTGGAAGATATTAATGTGGAAAAAGTAACCGGATTGGCGCAGGTTCAGGTTGAGTTTAATCGCGATCGGTTGGCACAATACGGCGTTTCGATTGATGAGGTGAACAAGATATTGCGTGCTGCTTTTGCCGGAAGCGAAGCGGGTGTTGTATTCGACGAAGAAAAGCGTTTTGGCATGGTGGTGCGTTTGGACAAAGATTACCGCCAAAGCATCGACGATGTAAAAAATCTTTCGGTAGCGTTGCCAAATGGCGGACAAATTCCGTTCGAACAATTGGCCGATATTCAGATTAAATCAGGGCCTGCACAGGTTTCCAGAGAAAATACAAAACGCAGAATAACAGTGGGATTCAACGTTCGTAATCGCGATGTGGAAAGCGTGATTGAAGAAGTGAGCGAAAAAATAGATAAAAACATTCAATTGCCAACAGGTTATTACGTTTCCTACGGTGGCGAATTTCAAAATCTTCAGGCAGCTAAAAACCGTCTGGCTATTGCAGTTCCGGTAGCTCTGTTGCTCATTTTTGTATTGTTGTATTTTACTTTCCATTCGGTAAAGCAATCGCTTCTGATTTTTACGGCCGTTCCGATGTCGGCAATTGGCGGAATTTTTGCTTTGTGGTTGCGCGATATGAATTTTTCCATTTCGGCCGGGGTCGGTTTTATTGCTTTATTTGGCGTTGCGGTTCTGAATGGTATTGTACTGATATCAGAATTTAATCGTCTCGAAAAAAATGGAATTACCGACATAACCGAAAGGGTGCTGAAAGGATTGCATACGCGTTTGCGTCCGGTGATTATTACGGCAGCTGTTGCTTCATTAGGTTTCCTGCCCATGGCATTATCCACATCGGCAGGAGCTGAGGTGCAAAAACCATTGGCTACAGTTGTTATCGGTGGTCTGATTACAGCGACTTTCCTAACGTTGGTTATTTTGCCGGTGTTTTACATTTTGTTTTCTTCAAGCAACTTTAAATTAAAAAAAATGAAATCGAAAACATTGATGGTGTTGATTATCGGTCCATTTTTTACTCTGAATTTGAATGCTCAAACGATCAATATCGACAAAGCCATTGAACTAGCTTTGGATAGTAATCTTATCGTTCGTTCGGCTGGTTATGGAGTTAAAATGCAAAAAACGCTGAAAGGTGCTGCCTGGGACATTCCAAAAACAGCAATTGATGGCGAGTACGGTCAAATGAATTCCTATTCGAAAGATAATAGTTTCACTGTTTCGCAATCGTTTGCTTTTCCTACGGTGTATATTTTTCAACACAAACTGGCGAAAGCGAATGTGAAAACGAGTGAACTGGACTTGAAAGCTGCACGTCTCGAAGTGTCGACAAAAGTGAAGCAAATTTATTGGCAGTTGGCTTATTTATATTCAAAACAGAAACTTTACGTATGGCAAGATAGTTTGTACACCGGATTTCTGAAAGCAGCTGAGTTGCGTTTGAAAACAGGCGAAACCAATCGCTTGGAAATGATTACTGCTCGTTCGCAAAGAATGGAAACAGCCAATGAATTGGAGCAAATTAAGGCAGATATTGATATTTATAGCAAGGAATTGCAATTGGCATTAAACACTGAAAATACTGTTTCAATTGCTGATACTGTGTTGAAACGATTGGAATTTAACTTTTCGGATAATGAAACTTTAGTGAACGAAAATCCGTCCGTGGCATTGTCGGATTATCAAATCGAAAGCTCAAAAATCGAAAGAAAACTCGAAGCGAATAAAATGCTTCCGGATATATCCATTGGCTATTTCAGTCAGACAATGGTGGGTGACCAGGAAATAAACGGTGTGCCGCGTGTGTTTGGTAATGGCGATCGTTTTACCGGAATTCAGGCAGGAATTGCTATTCCTTTGTTCTTTGGCAGCGATGTGGCTAAAATTAAAGGAGCTAAAATCAAGGAACAGATTGCCAGAACTGATGCAGAAAATTTCAGGAAAACGATGATTGGAAGTTATCAACGGTTGATAAGTGAACAGAAGAAGTTGCTCAAAAGTGTTGAATATTATGAGACACAAGCTGTTCCTGAAGCGGACATGATTATCTCGCAAACAACGTTGAGTTATAGAACCGGAGCTTTGGATTATTTGGATTACATTCAGAATTTAAGCCGGGCATTGACGATAAAACAAAATTATCTGGATGCGCTAAATAATTATAATCAAACAATTATCAATCTTGAATTCATTACCGGAAAAGAAAAATAAAATCTATCATAAATAAAACTATTATGGCAAAATATAAATTTAATATAGCATTTTTTGTAGCAGCTCTTTTAGTGTTGTTTTCGTGCAACTCGCCTAGAACAGAGGAAGAAACAGAAGAGGAGCACTTGGGTGAAAACATTGTAGAATTGCGTGACGACCAAATTAAAATGGCCGGAATTGAGACCGGTTCAGTTCAAATGCAATCGATGAGCGGGTTGCTTAAAGTGAATGGAAATGTAACCGTTGCACCTCAGAATATTGCCACTGTGTGTATTCCATTGGGCGGTTTTGTGAAAAATACTTCGTGTATGCCTGGAAATTCGGTAACAAAAGGTCAAACGCTTGCTGTGATCGAAAATCAGGAGTTTATCGATTTGCAGCAAAATTATTTGGAAACAAAAAACAAGTTGGCTTATGCCGAAGCAGAATACAAACGACATAACGAATTATACAAAGACGACGTTTATTCGCAGAAAAATCTACAGCAAGTGGCGACTGAATACAATAACCTGAGGGCTCAAATGAAAGGGTACGAACAAAAACTGGAAATGGTTGGAATACATCCGGCTAATCTGAAAGTGGATAATATCAGCCGTTCGGTTGCGTTGGTTTCGCCTATTTCCGGCGTTATTAAATCGGTTAATGTAAGTATCGGGAAATACGTTTCGACCACCGATGTGCTGTTCGAAATCATTAATACCGATCATTTGTTGCTGGAACTGACACTATTCGAAAAAGATGCCGATAAAGTTCAGAAAGGACAAAAAATTAATTTTATGAT
>JBBIID010000127.1:312-7917 GCA_037446675.1 Paludibacter sp. | reverse complement strand
ATACTTAATCCGAAACTGAAAATCGGTGGCGATGCTTCCTTCAACCACTCACAAAATCTTTCTCAAACCAAGAGCGAGCGCGAAAGTTACCTGAAAGGATCGACATATAACAATAACGATTCGACTAACTCTATCAACGAAAATTATTCCGCTAATATGCGCCTGGAGCTTGAATGGAAGCCGGATAGCCTGAACACGTTTGTGATACAACCGAATATGAACTATTCTAATTCCATCTCTAATTCCCAACGGGAATATCTTTATTTGACCGATAAAGACAGTACCAGTTGGGGAAACAGTTCTAATAAAGGAACAGGAAACAATATGGGGGCTGGGTTGAATATTATATATAATCGCAAATTTGCAAAAAAAGGTCGTACACTTACGGCGAATATAGGTGGCGGATTTTCGAATAGTGATAATAAAAGCTTCAATTATTCTCAGAAATATACAAAAGACAGTACTACAATAATTGATCAAATGACAAATAATCTGTCGAATCGTTTCAATTATAACTTACAGTTGTCGTTTGTAGAGCCTTTGTGGAATGTGAAAAATTTACTCGAAACAACAGTTTCGCTTCAAAATAACTCCACTAGTAGTGAGAAAGATCAGTTTAAAAATACTGGCACTCGAGAAGAACCTAATTACTCGCTGTTCGATAGTGTTTATAGTAATACGTTTGAAAACATCTTCTATCGCGAAACGCTGGAGATGAATTACAAACACACCGAACAGAATTATTATTTTACGCTGGGTGCAAGGGCTGAGCCTTCTCAAACCACTAATGTGAGATTTTACGGGAATGGGGTAAACAGAGACACCACTTACGGAGTGTTTAATTTTGCGCCGAGGGCACGTTTTCAGTACAACTTTTCGAAAAAGAAATTTGCTCGCATCGATTACAACGGAAGAACAAGTCAACCTTCTATAGATCAAATGCAGCCCGTAAAAAATAATTCGAACCCAATGAACGAAACCGTTGGAAATCCCAAATTGAATCCTTCGTTTAACCATTCATTCCGAATGTTTTTCAGTTCGTTCAACGATAAAACATTTTCTTCGTTCAGCGCCCGCTTGGGAGCCGATGCTACAAAAGATGCTTTGGTTTCGAACAGTATCTATGATGTTACGGGAAAACAGTTTAATCAGACTGTAAATGCAAAATCAACTCCCTACAGTTTGAGTGGAAATATAATGTTCAATACGCCGATTATCCAAAAACGACTTCATTTCAATACAAGCACCTCCGGAGGCTACGATATGCGTTACGGATATTCGAAGAGAATGGATAGCGAGATTAATTCGGATAATTTGCAATTGGGCGATTTGAGCAGTACACGACGTTACAATGCCAACGAACAATTGTCGTTAACCTTTACACACGATGTATTGGAACTCGGCTTGCGTGGTTCGGTTCGTTACAGCAATACGCTAAATAACCTGAATCCTAATTTGACCGAAACTTGGGATTGGACAGGTAGTGGAAATATGGTGCTTCACCTGCCATACAACTTTAATATATCTTCGGATATAAACTACACCACCAGACAGGGGTATTCTAACTTCGATCAGAATGAGTTAATTTGGAATGCTTCAATCGACAAAACATTATTCAAAAACAAAGGAGTTTTGTCGTTAAGATGCAACGATATTCTTCGACAACAATTGAATATCAGACAATCTATTGGCGATAACTATATTCAGAACAATATGTATAATACGCTGACTTCTTATTTCTTAGTAAGTTTCTCGTATAAAATAAACAAGTTTAGTGGTGCTTCATCCAATCCTGCCGACAGAAGACCTGATGGTCAACGCTTCGGCGGTGGCGGTCGTGGCAATTATCCGGGTCGTCCAATGGGTGGTGGTCCTGGTGTTGATTAATAGTAACAACAAAAAGGGAATCAAGAAGATTGATTCCCTTTTTTGTGTTGCAAAATGTTCTTTCTATTCTTTTACTTTTTTCAAAATCAGCGTTTGCACCAAATTAAATCCGTCGGTGGATTGCCATTTTTGATAACTGGAACCATTTTCTACAATTATCCATGTTTTAATTAAATCGGATTTTTCGCCTAACAGTGTAACAGTATTGTCGTTAACGATCCATTTAAAAGGCATATTGTCGGTTACGGTCATATTCATTAGAGTGTATCTAAGGTCTTTCTGACCGCTTCCATCTTTATCAAATCGTACTGTTCCAATGTCACTCAGCACCGAACCCGATTGCCCGTATTCATACGTTTGAAACTTATCGACTTTCCACGTTCCAATTAAGGAGGTGGAACATGATGTTAGAAGAATAACCAGTGTACTGATAAAGAAAATTGTCAATCTGTTCATAGTGTTCTTGTTTGAGATTTGTATAAAACGAATAATATTTTTCATGTAGAGTTCCAATTATTAAACATTGATTAGAGTTAATTGTTCACTTTTTGGATTTCTGACCTTGTCTCAAAATCAATCTAATAAGTTTTTAAATGTAGCTGATATTTCGGGAAATGAAAATGTAAATCCGGCATCAGTAAGTCGCTTTGGTAGCAGATATGAGCTATTTAGTATCAACGATGCTTCTGTATTAATTAATGCTGCTCCCAGATGAATTGCAAATTTTGGAGCAGGTATGCCAAACGGAACATGTAGTGCCTCTCTTAATTTTTTTTGAAATATTTTGTTTGCAACAGGTTGTGGCGATGTGCAATTTAAAGGTCCGGATATGGATTCGTGTTCCATAACAAATAGCAAAATCCGAAAATAGTCTTCTACGTGAATCCAACTCACAATCTGATTTCCTGACGCTTGTTTTCCACCTAAGCCTAATTTAGAAAGCATAATAAGAGGTTTTAATGCACCTCCATTTCTGCCTAACACAACAGAAGTTCGCAGGGCAACTTGCCGTGTAGCTCTGAGTTGAAACCCAAAGAATGTCTTTTCCCATAATTCAACTAAGTCAGCCAAAAAATCTGTACCACTTTTGTTGTCTTCTTCTGTTGCAGCATGAGTTGTTGTCGGTTCGTAAATTCCGGATCCACTTGCATTAATCCAAAGTTTTGGAGGATGCTCACTTGTTTGTATAGCATTGCCAAGCCAAATGGTTGGCTCAATTCTGGAATCGATCAACTCCTTTTTATTCTCGTCTGTATGTCTGCAATTAACCGATTTCCCGGTAAGATTTATTACTAGTTCGGAATTATTTACAGCTTCTTCAAGCACCATTGGTTCCCATGAAACATTTCCGGGAGAACGGGAAACAATCAAAACTTCGTAACCTGATTCTCGAAACCGATGGGCAATATAATTCCCAATAAATCCGGTACCTCCGGCAATAACGACTTTTTTCATGTTTTATTGATTGGTTTTATACTATAACAATTGTTTGAAAACGAATGTTTTTCATTTAATCAAAAACAAAGCACTCTTCTGCATTTAGCAAAAGAGTGCTTTCTAAAAGTGTATATTTTCGTATTAATAAGCTCTTGCAAAAACTACGCGTTGAGTAGATGGTTTTCCGGTAACCATACAAACGCCCGGAGTTTTGTCACCAGCTAAAGGAATACAACGAATCGTTGCTTTTGTTTCTTCCTTGATTTTTTCTTCTGTTTCAGGAGTTCCATCCCAATGGCACATCAGGAAGCCACCTTTTTCAATTTCTACTTTGAATTCGTCGTAAGAATTTACTTCACGAGTAACTGAAGCTCTGTAATCGAATGCTTTCTGGAAGATATTTGCCTGAATTGTTTTTAGCAACTCGTCAATATAGTTTTCAATTCCTTCAATCGAAACAGTTTCTTTCGTCAAAGTATCGCGACGGGCAACTTCTACAGTTCCGTTTTCCAAATCACGAGCACCCATAGCCAAACGAACAGGAACACCCTTCAATTCATATTCAGCAAATTTCCAGCCCGGTTTTTTGTTGTCGTTGCTGTCGTATTTCACACTGATACCCAACGCTTTCAATTTGGCGATGATTTGGTCAACTTTTTCTGAAATTGCATTTAGTTGTTCTTCGTTTTTATAAATTGGAACAATAACCACCTGATAAGGAGCAAGGTTTGGAGGAAGTACCAATCCGTTATCATCAGAGTGCGTCATGATAAGTGCTCCCATTAAACGGGTAGAAACTCCCCACGAAGTAGCCCAAACATAATCGAGTTTATTGTTTTTATCAACGAAAGTCACATCAAAAGCTTTTGCAAAATTTTGTCCGAGGAAGTGAGAAGTTCCGGCTTGCAATGCTTTTCCATCCTGCATCAAAGCTTCTATACAATAAGTATCCAAAGCTCCTGCAAAACGTTCGTTGGCCGATTTTACTCCTTTAATAACCGGAACGGCCATAAATCTTTCGGCAAAATCAGCATATACATCAAGCATTTTGCGTGTTTCTTCCACAGCTTCGGCTTCGGTGGCGTGAGCCGTGTGTCCTTCCTGCCAAAGGAATTCCGCAGTACGAAGGAACAGACGGGTACGCATTTCCCAGCGAACCACATTGGCCCATTGGTTGACAAGTATAGGAAGATCGCGATAGGATTGAATCCAGTTTTTGTAAGTACTCCAGATGATGGTTTCGGAAGTTGGACGAACGATCAGTTCTTCTTCCAGTTTTGCGTCCGGATCAGCAATCAAACCATTTCCGTCGGGACTTGCTTTCAGGCGATGGTGAGTAACTACTGCACATTCTTTCGCAAAACCATCCACATGTTCGGCTTCTTTGCTTAGGAACGATTTTGGAATAAATAACGGGAAATAAGCGTTTACGTGACCGGTTTCTTTAAACATTCGGTCGAGTTCGCCCTGTATTTTTTCCCAGATAGCGTATCCGTAAGGTTTTATCACCATACAACCGCGCACAGCCGAGTTTTCGGCCAAATCCGCTTTTATCACCAAATCATTGTACCATTGTGAATAATTTTCACTGCGTGGAGTTAATTCTTTTGCCATTTCCTGATGTTATCTTTTTTCCTGTTTTATTTACTTTTTTCGGACTGCAAAGATAATCATTTTCAGAAAACTTTTTGTTACAAAAGTTTGGTTATAATAGATGATTGATACACATAACCTTCGAGCTGGTTGTTGATGCAGCTAAATTTTGATTTATCCAGATGTGTTTCGATAAATGGAAGGCTGGGAGAGTAGTAAAAACTTCCGTTTGGTTGTAACGACTGGAGTATCTCCATATATTTTTTTGTGTAAACTACATAATTTCCATCGGTTCGTAAATTGTGGTGTACAAAATGGTTGGAAAAAGCCAGATTGCTGATAATCGTTCCCCATTTATTTGCTTCATACGCATACTCCAACCAATCTGTTTTTTCGTAAAATGGATTTTCCACTTCGAATCTGTCAATGCCGAAAGCTTCTAATCCGAATTGTCGCACGTAATTTACAAGGTTCATTTCACGTCCGCAGCCAATGTCTAAAATCGGTTCACGAAGCTTTTTCAACTCTACGCCAAGTACGGTTAGTTGCAATTCGGCACTATATTCCGAGCAAGCAACCGGTTGAGCAAATTCTTCAGTTGGATTATAAATTTTCTTAGCAAATGCATTCGATTTCAAAAGCCATTCGGATAATTTTTGAAAATGCTGATGACTGATTGTTTCAAGGTTAGAAGAAGGTAGATTACCGTTTAAAATGCGTATAGAAGAGTTTAACTGTTTGTAAATCTGTTTTAATTCCTCTAACGACCCAGAGTCAAATGAATAATACTGATTTACCGTACAAAACTCCTGTATCACTTCATCAACAACTGAATTTATCATTTTTGTCTCAGTGTCTTCATCCATGTCCTTAACTATACGAACAATCGATTCGTCTACCTGAATAAATGTCAATGAATTGTTCTTGGCATCGGCGAACAGATTTTTACCCGAATTAAATGCCAATTGTTTTTTGATAAATTTCTTTATTTCTTCTTCCGGTTTAATCATTCGTGTAGGTTTTGTTAAAAAATAATCGGAGGCAAAGTATTTACAATGCCTCCGGATCAAGTTATTTAATGGTTTGTTTGATCCAACTGGTTATAGCTTCTAAAGCTATTGGAGACATTGTTTGCTCAATTTCTCCATATTCTTTCGGTAAACCTGTATTGCATTCCTGAAAGAGATGATTTAATCCGGGTAGCTCTTTTGTAGTTATTTTTTTGTTTCCACCTTTTTTTACTGCGGTTTCAATAGCAGGCAGGTTTACATTGGCAGGAACCTGCAAATCTTTACCTCCGTTCAGAGCCAGAACAGGACATTTTACTTTTTCCAGTGCCGTTGCAGGATTGTATCGAATGAAATTAAGTAACCATGGAGTTGCCGTTTGAGCGATTACCTGTTTTACAATATCTTCCGGTTTTGAATCTTTCTGCATATCCGGATTTTCTTTTATTGCCTTATTGAGATATTCAGTTAACTTATTTGCAATAGTAGTAAAATCTGATGTTTCGTTTATAATGTTGTAAATTTCAGTATTAATGGATTTGGTTTTCTCCAACTGTTCTTCTGTCATGCCTGAAGCTTTTCCAATGGCTTCTTGTTGCAGCGTTAGTAACTCACTACCGGGAATTCCTGTTCCAGCCAAAAGTACTATAAAACCAACGGAATTATCTTCCGAAGCTACGATTGGAGCAATAATTCCTCCTTCGCTGTGTCCGATAAGTCCGATATGCTTTTTATCAACTTCGTTTCGTGTTTTCAGATAATTTACAGCGGCTTCTACATCGGTAGCAAAATCGAAAGTAGTGGCTTTCGTGAAGTCGCCCTTCGATTCGTAGCAACCTCTGTCGTCGAAGCGGAGAACGCCAATTCCGTTGCGTGTAAGATAGTCCGAAAGAATCAGAAACGGTTTGTGTCCCATCAATTCTTCGTCACGATTTTGCGGTCCGCTTCCCGAAATCAGTACCACCACCGGAAATTTTCCATCTTTCGAAGGTAAAGTCAACGTTCCCGCTAAAGTGATATTGGCTTTTGGGTTTACAAAACTGATATTTTCGGAATAATACGGATATGGTTTCGACGGTTCTTGCGGACGTTTGGTTTCAACTTTAGGTAATTCGGTTCTCGTCATATTCATTGGGAACGATTGTCCCGCTTGATTGAACGTACCAAACAGCGTGTCATTCTTTAATGTACCGCTGTATTCTATTCTGGCAGCAGCCATTTCCAATGAAAGAACGGAATTTTCAAATGTCGCTTTTGTCATTGGGATTCCCTTTGCACTTTGGTCGGGACTATCCATTGTGGCGCTATAACCCGCATCCGTTTTGTTTATGTGAAATACGATACGGAGCTGCATTCCAGGTAGTTTCAGCGAACCGTTCCAACTACCTGTGACTTCCTGACCATTACTCCATAATGCCGGAAGTAGTAAAAGAGTGATAAATAAATACTTTTTCATAAGGTGGTGTAAATTATAATTTTTGATATGATTTCCGAAATAAGAAGTGCAATAATAAATGTTGCGGTTAGCTTTGTTCCTTTCAATCCGCTCGAAACTTTGAACGCATTATACATTAAAATAATTATCCATACAGTTATGGGAATCATTAAAAAGCTGACTATAACGAAGGATAGGTTCTGAAAAATAATATATGGATTTTGAATCAGGTCTTTGATTTCGGGC
>JBBIID010000127.1:0-302 GCA_037446675.1 Paludibacter sp. | reverse complement strand
GGAGTAGCAGCAAAGCCGGAAATAGCCATAATTAAAGCGGGTGCTTTCGACAAGGTCATTGTTCCCAAAATATCAACAAATCGAACTCCTTTTGATACAATTAAACCTGCCAACCACATAACCAAAACTACAGAAACAAGACTAATGATAATGCAATATACCGAACGGGAAAATGTAGCCTGATGAGCAAGGTGCATGTCAAGAACTCCATCAAAATACACATTGCTGTATGTTCCGGTAATGGTTGTAAGTATCACGAATATTAACCCTAAACCAAACGCTTGCAAGCCTGCAATCCGTGT
>JBBIID010000126.1:7459-7941 GCA_037446675.1 Paludibacter sp. | reverse complement strand
ATGCGTGGTTTCACATCATGTTCGGGAGTTACAACACCTAATTCCACCATCAACTGACAACCGTTACAGATACCTAAACTCAATGTATCGTTACGTTTGTAGAAGTTATCCAATGCCAGTTTAGCTTTTTCATTGTAAAGGAATCCACCAGCCCAACCTTTAGCTGAACCAAGTACGTCGGAGTTTGAGAATCCACCACAGAACACAATCATGTTGACATCTTCCAGTGTTTCACGTCCGCTTGCAAGGTCGGTCATGTGAACGTCTTTCACATCAAAACCTGCCAGATAAAGTGCGTAAGCCATTTCACGCTCACCATTTGTTCCTTTTTCACGAATGATAGCAGCTTTAACACCACTAGCCTGACGTTCCTGTGAAATTCCGTATTGAGAGAATTTACCTTTAAATGCAGGAGCAAAATGATATTCGAGTGGCTGAGTTTTGAAGTTTCCATAACGAGCTTGCGCACAAACTTCACCACT
>JBBIID010000126.1:0-7429 GCA_037446675.1 Paludibacter sp. | reverse complement strand
AGAAGATTTGTACCACAAATCACGCATATCGTTGATTGAGAACGAATATGATTCTTTTTTGCGGGTAATTTCCATTCTGCGTTCAGCAATCGGAGTTGCAATACGTGCAAACCCAACACCATTGTCGCCCAAAATTTTCTCAACCGCTTTTTTGTCTTTCACCTGAATCAACACACCCGGATTTTCAGCAAACAACATGGTTACCAATGAATTTTCAGCGATATAATCCAGATTCACATTCAATCCACCTTTGCTGTTTGCAAATGTCATTTCGAACAAAGCTGTGATAATACCACCTTCAGAAATATCATGACCAGCAAGGATTAAGCCTTTGTTAATCATTTCCTGAATGCTTTCGAAAGCTGCTTTGAAATATTCAGCATCTCGTACGGTTGGAACTTCATCACCAATTTTATTCAATGTTTGAGCCAATACCGAACCACCTAATTTGTGACTATCGAAAGAAAAGTCGATATAATAGATTGACGTTTTTTCATCATTTACAATGACTGGAGAAACCGTTTTCTTCACATCAGTAACTTCTGCAGCTGCAGAAATAATCACTGTTCCGGGAGAGAAAACTTTTTCATCGCCATATTTCTGAGTCATCGAAAGAGAATCTTTTCCGGTTGGAATATTGATTCCCAAGGAACATGCAAAATCAGAACAAGCTTCAACCGCTTTGTACAAACGGGCATCTTCACCCGGATTTTTACATGGCCACATCCAGTTTGCACTCAACGAAATGGTATCCATTCCATCTTTCAATGGAGCCCAAACCAAGTTAGTCAATGATTCGGCAATTGCCAATACAGAACCAGCTTCAGAATCAGCCAAAGCAGCCAAAGGAGCATGTCCGATAGAAGTTGCAATACCTACTGTTCCGCGATAATCCAAAGCTACCACACCAAGGTCGTTCAAAGGCAACTGAATTTCTCCGGCACATTGCTGACGAGCAATTTTACCGGTTACCGAACGGTCAACTTTGTTTGTCAACCAATCTTTACAAGCTACAGATTCAACCTGAAGTACGTTTTCGATATAGCTTTGAAGTTTATCTTCCGAGATTTCAGGAGCAGCATAAGTTTCATTTACGCTATTGTCGGTAATCACTGTGCGAGGTGGCTTGCCGAACATATAATCCAGTTTCAAATCGATTGGTTTTTCACCATCAGCCTGCTCGAAAACAAAATCCATATCTCCGGTAGTTTCACCTACCACGTAGAAAGGAGCACGTTCGCGTTCAGCAATTTTGCGAACACGTTCGATATCTTGTTCTTTCAACAACAAGCCCATGCGTTCCTGACTTTCATTACCAACAATTTCTTTGGCACTCAAAGTCGGGTCACCAACAGGCAAAGCATTTACATCAATTTTACCACCGGTAGTTTCCACCAATTCCGACAAACAGTTCAGGTGTCCACCTGCACCATGGTCGTGGATAGAAACAATCGGGTTATCATTAGCTTCGGCAAGCGTACGAATCACGTTCGAAACACGTTTTTGCATTTCAGGGTTAGCACGTTGCACGGCATTTAATTCTACAGAATTGTCGTAGTGACCGGTTTCAACCGACGAAACGGCTCCACCACCCATACCAATGCGGTAGTTATCACCGCCCATTACAACCACTTTTTCGCCCACTTCAGGAGTGCCTTTCAAAGCATCTTCCATTTTACCGAAACCAACACCACCGGCTAACATGATCACTTTATCATAACCGAATTTTTTGTTGTTTTCTTCGTGTTCGAAAGTCAACAATGAACCACAAATCAACGGCTGACCGAATTTATTCCCAAAGTCAGAAGCTCCATTCGAAGCTTTAATCAGAATTTGTTCCGGTGTTTGATACAACCATTTGCGTGGAGCGATATTACTTTCCCACTGACGGCTGTTGTCGTTGCGGGCATAAGACGTCATGTAAACAGCCGTTCCTGCAATTGGCAAACTTGCTTTACCACCACCAAGACGGTCACGAATTTCACCCCCAGTACCTGTTGCAGCACCATTGAAAGGCTCAACAGTTGTTGGAAAGTTATGAGTTTCAGCTTTCAGCGAAATAACCGAGTTAATTTCTTTAGTTTGGAAAAAGTCTGGTTTATCACCGCTTGCAGGGGCAAATTGTTCAATTTTAGGACCTGCGTTGAAAGCCACATTATCTTTATAAGCCGAAACCAGATTATTTGGATTTTCTTCCGAAGTTTTGCGAATCAATTTGAACAACGAAAGCTCTTTTTCTTCGCCATCCACAATATATTGACCGTTAAAAATTTTGTGACGACAGTGTTCTGAGTTCACCTGAGAGAAACCAAACACTTCGCTATCTGTTAGTTTACGACCAACTTTTTCGCTAACGCTGTTCAGGTATTCAATTTCATCAGCACTTAAAGCCAAACCTTCCTGATTGTTATATGCAGCAATGTCCTCGATATAAAGAATCGGATCTGGTTGTTTGTCAATTGTAAAAATGCTCTGGTTTAAATCAGAATAAATGCGTTCAAGCATTGGATCATATTCCAAACTTCCCTGCACGGAAGGAGTTGGAGGTAACAAACGGAATTCTTCTATACGAAGAATGCCGCTGATACCCATATTCTGAGTTATTTCAACGGCATTTGTACTCCAGGGGGTAATCATTTCGCGGCGTGGACCGACAAAGTTACCTTCGATACTGGTTTGCGGAAGTAGTTTTGCTTCGCTAAAAAGCCATTCTAACTTTCGGACATTTTCGGCAGTTATCGCCTCGTTCGATTGAACAGCGTAAATGTGTTGAGCGGGAGTTCGAAAAAATTGAATCATGTTATATTTTTGATATTTCTGAAATTTCGATTTTTTTTGTAAGTGACAGAAATAATGATCGTTATATAGCTTAACAATCCTATCTCAATTTGAATGCAAAGATAGGCAAATTTTGCGGGGAATTTAATATTTAGATCTCATAAAAAACGAAGGAAATTTAATTTTTATGATTATGAGTTGTTTTCAAAACAGCTCTTTTTCCCTTTTGAATATGTTTTTATAATTACATGTTTAAAAGTGTTTCCAAATAATGTTTTTCAATTCCATATAGCTTTTTGATTGCAGCTATATCGCTTTTAATTTGCTCGGCGTGTGAAGAATTTGTTTTTGTTTTCCTTCCAACGATCATCACATTTTTAGGAGTGTGCTCCAGCGAAATAAATTCAAAAACATTCGTTTTGTAGCCATTCAGTTCAAGAATCATGGCTCGTATCGTATCGGTAATGATTTCCGCCTGACGTTCTTTTAAAATACCGAATCGGGTGATGTTATTCAGTTCGTTGGTTACGCTCATTGCTTTTCTGATTTGCTTATGGCAGCAGGGAGCGCAAACAATGAGCTCTGCTCCGGAAGTAATTCCTCTGTAAATAGCTTCGTCGGTAGCCGTGTCGCAGGCGTGAAGTGCAATCAAAATATCAATTTTGGTGAGCTCAGTTTTTTCAATAGTTCCTTTCAGAAAGTTTAATTGTTCGAATCCGGATTTTTGAGCTATCACATTACAGGTGTCAACCAATTCCTGTCTGAATTCAACGCCTGTCATTCGGGCAACGAGTTTTAGGCTGTTTTTCAAATAATCGTACAAGGCGAAAGTAAGATACCCTTTCCCGGAACCCATGTCTACCACATGAAAATCATCTTCTAGTTTTATTTCGTTCAGGTAAGGAGCCAACAGTTCAATGTACTGATTGATTTGTTTATACTTGTCGCTCATTTCGCGCCTAACTTCCCAAGTTGCATTTGTGATTCCCAATTCCCTTAAGTAAATATTTCCCTGTAGTTGAATTAGTCTTTCTTTCGTTTTGTCGTGCTGAAGCGAGACCGGGGTTAGGAGGGAAGTTGAGTGATTTATTTTCAGTTTGGCCTTCCCGTTTGGAAGAATGAATAGTTGAAGGTTTTCGTTTACAGAAAAAATTTCTGCATTGTAGAAATCATTTTCAAGGAGCTTGTATATCAACTGAATTCCTTCCTGAATATCGTAATTTTTTGTAATGTCTTTTGTGTCGTGACGAAAAACAAAATTCAGGCAATATCCTTTTTTTATTTCGACTGGCGATATAATTACTTTCTTTAAATCGGATGATTTTACTCTTTTAGCGGAGAGAGTGAGTTTGATTAATTCTTTCGCTTCAACAAACGATTGAAGTTTTTGAAATAACTGCGATATTTGACTGCTTTGCATGGTGTGTTTCTTTTTTTTGCAAAGATACTGCTTTTATTAAGTAGTTACAAGTTGCAACTCAAAGGTTGGAAAGTTGGATAGCAAGAAGATTAAATGATAGACAACCATTCTGGAATTGTCTCGTTTCTTCATTTATTTGTTCCCATGTATCTTAATATATTGATATAAAAAATGAGAGTTTTACTTTTAAAGTAAAACTCTCATTTATAACAAGCTAATTTCTATAGAATTTGTTCTGCGTGATTCTTCGTATTTACTTCTTTCGGGAGCATAATGCGTGTAATAATTCCTGTTTCGTCAATGATAAATGTCGTCCGAAGCATTCCCATGTATTTTTTTCCATAAAGCGATTTTTCGCCCCAGGTTCCAAATAACTCAGATAATTTTTTATCTGTATCAGCAATCAGGTTGAATGGAAGATTTTGTTTCGAAATGAATTTCTGGTGCGAAGAAGCACTATCAATGCTTACGCCGATTACTTCGTAGCCGGCTTTTCGCAAATCAGCATAATTGTCGCGCAAACTGCAAGCCTGAGCTGTGCAACCGGGTGTGTTATCTTTTGGATAAAAGTACAATACGAGTTTCTTGCCTGCAAAATCGACTAATTTAATTTCATTTCCATTTTGGTCAGTTCCCAAAACATCAGGAGCTTTATCGCCAACTTGTAATGCCATAATTAATAGTTTTTGTTTGTTTGGTAAATAGAATTTTATTGTTAAACAATAAAGTTGTAATTAATGTTGAGCATCAACTGATTTTCCTACAATTTACTCATTAATTTTTCGATGTTTACCACCACTCGTTCATGAATGCACTCACCAATAATATCTCCGGTTTCGTCTTTTGCTGTTATTTTAAAACTGTATTTTCGTCCTTCCTGAGCAATCAGTGTTGCAGTACAACTTACCTCTTTCCCCACGGCAGTGGCTTTCAAATGTTGCATATTAATTGAAATGCCCACGCTCGAACTATCTGTAGGAAGTTCGATTAATTGCATGGCTGTATTTTCCATAAGTGCAATAAGAGCAGGAGTTGCAAAAACCGGAAGCAATCCTGAACCAAATTGAGAAGCCGTTTGGGATTCGTTTACTTTAATTGTTTGTGTTAATGTTTTTTCTGACATAATTTTATTTTGATGTAACTTTCTTTGGATTTTTTACCTGAGTTTTAATCCAAATCATATATTCGTTAAGTTCCTGACGGACTTCTGGAGCAAGTACCAACAATCCGATAATATTAGGAACAGCCATAGCTAATACCAGCATATCTGAGAAATCTACCACAGCACTTAAACCCAAAACTGATCCTAAGATAGTGATGATAAGGAAAAATATTTGGTAAAAACGGGTTGCGTAAATACGTTTGCCAAGATACTTTTCGCACGCATCACCAACCAAAAAATCAAAACTTTTAACTCCGTAATACGACCATGAAATGATTGTGGTGTATGCAAAGAGAAAAATAGTTGGAAGAAGCAAATATGGAAACCACGACGATACAGTTGAGAAAGCAGCCGAGGTTAGTTGAGCTCCTGCTAAATTATCAGGATTTTCGTAAAGCCCGGTGAAAATGATAACTAATGCTGTCATTGTACAAATTACAACAGTATCGATAAATGGTTCGAGAAGCGATACGAAGCCTTCTGTAACAGGGCGTTGGGTTTTTACAGTGGAGTGAGCAATGGCTGCTGACCCAACTCCCGCTTCGTTTGAAAAAGCAGCTCTGCGGAATCCCATAACCATTACGCCAACAAAACCGCCTTTGGCCGCATCGGCATTAAAAGCACCTTCAAAAATTAATCGGATTGCGTCGAAAACATGGCTGAAATTCATTCCAATGACTATCAGACATGAAGCAAGATAAAGAATTGCCATGATAGGAAACAATTTATCATTCACCCGTGCAATGCCCTTAATTCCTCCAATAATTACGATTCCGACCAAAATAGCGATTAAAATGCCAATATAAAGTTCGTAACTGGCTAAAGCCGGAAATGTAATAACAGCTTGTGCAGCAACTTGATTCGACTGGAACATATTACCAATGCCCAACGCTCCGAAAGATGCGAGAATGGCAAACAAAATAGCCATAAATTTGCCGGTACGTTTCCAGCCTTTTTTAGCGAAACCATCACGCAGATAATACATCGGTCCTCCGGAAACGGTGTTGTCAGGATTAAGCTTACGGTATTTTACGCCTAAAGTACATTCGGTGAACTTGGTAGTCATACCAAGCAATCCGGCGATAATCATCCAAAAAGTAGCTCCCGGGCCTCCTAACGATATAGCTACTGCTACTCCTGCAATGTTACCCAATCCTACGGTTGAAGCACATGCAGTAGCAATGGCCTGAAAATGAGAAATTTCACCTTCGTGTCCGTCTTTGTCAAAATGTCCAAGTACCAATTGTATGGCATGTTTCAATCCACGCAAATTAATAAACTTAAAGTATATAGTAAAAAAAGTAGCTCCAAATATCAACCAAATGATAATCACCGGGACTTTCGTGCCTAAGTCAATTCCTAAAGCTTTAAACGGATCCCAAAATAAAACTGCATCCATAAAATTCAGAAGCGGCTGAAAAAGATTATTCATCGAATCCGAAAACGTTGAACTAGAGTTCTGAGCTAGAAGAAGAGTAGGAGAAAGGAATAGCAAAGAAAATAGATGGAGTTTTTTCATAATGTATTATATTTAGTTTTCTAATTCTAAGGTGCTAAAATGATTTGAGATCCTCTTTAAAAAATAATTATGTAATAGTTGAGCTAGTCTGAACATTTTGTATCTTACTAACAAAAGCATTATTAGCTCTCCTTTTTTGAAATGGGTTAGATATTTTAGTTCAAAACTTTTGAACATATAACTGTATTGTTTTCGAAGTTTAAAAGAATGAGTGCCAACCATTAACCGGACTTTACTTTGAATTTTAGGCAATTCCATAATTTTTTGATATCTATCGTAAACACTGTGAAGTTTGAAAAATTGATCTAACCCGCTCCAAAATTGCAAAACATTTTCAAAATGCATTTGATTTATTGTCTTAGTTATTGCTCCTGCATTAGATTGAGAGTAGTGATAAAATGGTTTGTTAACTTTTACTATTTTTGTTGCGAAAAAATAAAGTCTTGTAGTAACAAATCTATCCTCATAATAATTTAATCCATCTGGAACTCTACACTCATTTCTTGCATATAAATCTCGTTTAATGAGTTTATTCCAAAGAGCTGTACAG
>JBBIID010000125.1:2861-7996 GCA_037446675.1 Paludibacter sp. | reverse complement strand
TCAGGGAAATGGCCGTTGAGTTATGCAAAGAACAAGGGATTGAAATTATTTAAATTTATGACGGAGAAAAAAATCAAATCGTGTTTTTTCTCCGTTTTTCTTTCGTTTTCCGAAAAGTTCATAAATTAATTTCTAAATCTTAATATTTCTCAAATTCCCATCACTTTAGCATATAAACACACAAAATAGTTCAAAATCAAATGAATTATCGTTTTTTATGAATGGTGGTTGTTTTTCCGCTCGCAAATAATATGTAAATTTGCAATCAGCTTGTATAATAGCCGGTAAATCTTTTGCCATTATTTGCTAAATAACTATCGTCAAATAATTTTTATGAAAAAAATAATTCTTTCGTCCGTATTACTTTTCATTGTTTTTGCAGTAAGAATATCCGCCCAAACCGAAAATAACGTCATTGATGAAGTGATATGGGTAGTCGGCGACGAATCTATCTTACGCTCGGAAGTGGAAGAACAGAAATTAAGAGCTCAGTACGAAGGCACTCCTATTCCCGGCGATCCGTATTGCGTTATACCGGAACAGATGGCAATTCAGAAATTATACTTGCATCAGGCTGTTTTGGACAGTATTGTTCCAAATGAATCGTCGGTCAATACTCAGGTAGAAAATCGGTTGAACTATTTTATTGCTCAAATCGGATCGAAAGAAAAAATGGAAGAATATTTCAGAAAAAATTCTACCGAACTGAGAGAAGAACTGAGAGAAATGATCAGAAATCAGCAAATTATTCAGCAAATGCAGCAAAAGCTGATCGGTGATATTAAATCGACTCCAGCCGAATTGCGCCGTTTCTTTAATCAATTGCCCGAAGATAGTATTCCGACTGTTCCTGCCGAAGTAGAACTTCAGATAGTAAGCTTTGAACCTCCCGTGCCTATAGAAGAAGTAAACCGTATTAAAGAACGACTTCGTGGATTTTCTGACCGTATCAATAGTGGAAGTGGTGATTTTTCCATTTTAGCCCATCTTTATTCGGAAGATACCGAAAGTGCAAAACGTGGTGGAGAGCTAGGATTCCTCGGTCGCGGACAATTGGTGCCTGAATTTGCGTCGGTAGCATTCAACCTCACCGACCCGAAAAAAGTTTCCCGAATCGTTCAAACTGAATTTGGTTATCATATCATTCAATTAATCGAAAAACGAGGTGATCGCATTAATTGCCGCCACATTCTATTAAAGCCTCGAATTTCGATAGAAGAAAAAGAAAATGCCATTCATAAACTGGATTCGATTGCAGGATTAATTCGTGAAAACAAGATTACATTCGAGCAAGCGGTAATGAGTTTCTCGCAGGACAAAAACACGGTGATGAATGCCGGTTTGATGTTGAACCAAAAAACAGGAACTTCCAAATTTGAATATCAGGATCTGCCTGCCGAAGTGGCAAAAGCAGTTTACGACATGAATGTAGGTGAAATATCTAAACCGTTTAACATGATTGACCCTACAACAAACAGAGAAGTTGTTGCAGTTGTGAAAGTAAAATCTAAAGTCGGAAACCATAAAGCGAATATGACCGATGATTATCAGATGTTGAAAACTTTCTACGAAAACAAGAAAAAACAAGAATTCCTCAACGACTGGATCGCTAAAAAACAGAAAGAAACGTATATCAACATCGATCCTGCGTGGAGAAACTGCAAGTTTGAATATCCGGGTTGGATAAAAGACTAATTCAGGTTGCTATCAATTGAAAGATTTAATAAAAATCGTATGATTTTATTCCGGACAGAAGAAAAAACTCCTCAGTTCTTAATCAAAAATATTCTAAAGCACATCATTCTGATTGGTGTGCTTTGTTTCTTTATTCCTACACTCACGGCTCAGATGCAACCTCGCCAGCTACGAAAAGAGGTTCTTAAAAGTCAGAATCCGCAACAAACGGAGAAAAAAGGAACCAAAGCAAAGAAGAAACCTACCACCAAAGAAGTTCAGGATTTCAAACCTTTGGCTCCTATCCAGAGTCCGCTCGACAATAAAGGTGCTACGCTTGTGTATCTCGAAAATTCGGAAACCTTGTCGTTCGACCAGTTGATAAACCCGGATGTTCAGGTGCTGAAAGGAAATGTTCGATTCAGACACGACAACGCCATAATGTATTGCGACAGTGCCTATTTCTACGAAAAAGCCAACTCACTCGACGCTTTCGGACATGTCAAAATTAATCAGGGAGATACGCTTTTTGTTTATGGCGACTATCTGTTCTACGACGGAAACATGAAACTGGCTCGGCTGCGCCAAAATGTTCGAATGGAAAATAGAAAGACAATTTTAACTACCGATAGTTTAAACTACGACCGAAAAGTAAACTTGGCTTATTATTACACAGGAGGCAAAATAACCGATGATTTGAATACGCTCACCTCTGTTTGGGGACAATATTCTCCCAGCACAAATGAAGCATTGTTCAAAGACAAGGTGCACATGAAAAATGAGAACTTTGTAATGGATGCCGACACCATGAAATACAATTCAAGAACAAATGTGGCTAATATTGTTGGTCCCACACACATTATTTACAAGGAAGAAACCGACATTTACAGCAATCTGGGTTGGTACAATACTGCAACAGAACAGTCCATGCTTCTGAACCGTTCTCTTGTAAAACATAAAGATGGTAAGACGATGGTAGGAGACACCATTTTCTACGACAAAAAGCAAAAGTTTGGCGAGGGATTTTCGAAAGTGGAGTTGTCCGATTCCGTTCGGAATGCGACTCTTTATGGCAATTACGTCAACTACAACGAGAATAATGAAAGCGGAATGGCTACTGACTCGGCATTATTTGTCGATCGCTCGGAAAAAGACACCATGTATTTGCATTCCGACACACTTTACACTTCAAAGGATTCGATATACGACAAAGTGCGTGGGCTTTACAATGTCCGTTTTTTCAGAAACGATGTACAGGGATTGTGCGATTCGTTGATTTATAATGCGCGTGATTCGATTATAAACATGCATGGTCTACCGGTTATTTGGGCCGAAGAAAACCAGCTGTCAGGCGATTTCATTCATATCCTTACAAAAAATCAGCAAGTAGATAAAGTAAAAATCCAGCAGGCAGCAATGGCCGTTCAACAGGTCGATTCCATTCATTACAACCAACTTTCGGGGAAAGAAATTGTAGCGCTTGTCGACAGCGGACAACTGAAAAGAGTAAATGTAAATGGCAATGCTGAGACTATTTATTACCCCATCGACGATAAAGATTCTACCATGGTTGGTATAAACAAAACGCAAAGTAGTTTTGTAACCATGTATTTGAAAGACAAAAAGGTGGATCGCATCGTTCTCACCGCCGCTTCGTCGGGAACAATGTATCCGGTAGAACAACTATCTGGAGGCGATTTGTATCTGAAAAACTATTTTTGGCTCGGGGAACAACGTCCCATGAAAAAAGAAGATGTTTTTCTTGTTTTCCCGGATAAAACGCGTAAAAAGCCAGGAACAAGTTCGTTAGGAGGCGCAAAAGCAAGAAATAGCAGCAAAGCATCAGTCAATGAATGAAATAGCATTGAACGACATTTTTGTTTCCAGCAAAAAAGAACCCAATTAAGACCTATCACTTTACCGAACATAAGTTTCATTTAAACTGTTTTTAATTTATAATTTAAAAACTGTATAAATGAAAACTAAACTTTTTACTTCCTTATTTATTTTATTTGCCTTTGCCATAGCACTTCCGGCACAAGTTACCGAATCTGAGAAGAAACTAAAAACATTAGAAACAGATACGCTATCAGGATGGAAAACCGGAGCTGTTACAGGTGTTAATCTCGCACAAACAGCTCTTGTAAATTGGGCGGCAGGCGGCGAAAGTTCTGTTGCTATGAACGGGCTTTTGAGTGTGTTTGCAAATTACAAAAACAAAACATCCGCTTGGGATAATTCGCTGGACGTAGGCTATGGATTGCTTCAACAAGGCAAGGACAAAGGTTTTATAAAAACCGACGACCGTTTTGACTTACTCTCGAAATACGGTCGAAAAGCCTTTTCTGATTTTTATTACACCGTACTGGTCAATTTCAAAACTCAATTCGCGCCGGGTTACAATTATCCGAATGATTCGGTAAAAATATCCAACTTTTTAGCGCCTGCTTATTTGTTAGGTGCTGTGGGTTTAAACTACCAACCGAGCTCCTATTTCAATGCTTTTGTTGCGCCTTTGACGGGTAAAATGACAATTGTAAACGACGATGCGCTTTCGGCAGCAGGTGCGTTTGGAGTTGTTCCCGGCAAGAAATCGATGAGCGAATTTGGCGGTTACGCCCGCATTATATTTTCGCGGAACGATTTCAAAAGCGAATTTCTCAAAAATGTTGCATTCACCACAAAGCTCGATTTATTTTCAAATTATTTGAAAGATCCGCAAAACGTAGACGTGAGTTGGGAAAATCAGATTGCTCTAAAGGTTAATAAATATCTTTCGGTAAACTTGAATACTCATTTGTTGTTCGATGCAGACGTTCACCCTGAAGGCATGCCAGCCAAAGTTCAGTTTAAGGAAATATTAGGAGTTGGATTCTCAATAAAGTTATAAAATCATACGATTTTACTAAACATGTAATTTAACATATTTCACTAAAATTCAAGCTAATTCTCAGTCAAAACAGCTATTTTAACATAATATTTTTGTTATATTTGTGAAAACTAGGCCAATTTTTATTAAAAAATGCACAAACATTTTATTTTAATATTTTTATGAAGATTAAATTGATTATTTTGCATTACAGAAACAAAGAATCACCAGGTTAATCGCAAATGAAAGAATCAATAGTAGTTGGCATTATTCAGAATATCGCCATTCTTATGACGTTCTGCATCCTCTACGATCATTTTTGGAGCAGCAGAATCAAGCCCAAAAGCTTTTTATTCAAATTATTCGCAGGAATATGTCTGGCATTGATTGTTTTTCTTTTAATTCTCACTCCCTGGGATTATAAATCAGGAATATTTTTTGACACTCGTTCGGTAATGCTCTCTGTTGCCGGACTTTTCTTTGGCCCGATTCCGACGATAACAGCCACTATCCTAACCGCCTTATACCGCATCTACCTTGGTGGCTCGGGAGTGTACATGGGCACCGCCGTAATTCTCACTTCCGGCGCAAT
>JBBIID010000125.1:0-2829 GCA_037446675.1 Paludibacter sp. | reverse complement strand
CCCGACTGGAAAAAAAATCACTTGATTGAACTCATCTCATTGGGCTTTATTGTACACTGTGTAATGATCGGCTGTACCATACTGCTCCCTCAGGAATTAAGAATACCTACTCTTAAACAGATATTTTTCCCTATCATGATTTTATATCCGCTGGCAACGGTGCTTATCGGAGAATACATTATTAAACAAGAGAACACAAGGGAGCACAAAAAAGCATTGGACGAAAGCGAGAAACGCTGGCAATTTGCGCTCGAAGGTGCTGGCGACGGTATATGGGATTGGAATCTTATCACAAACGAAGTTTTTTTCTCTAAACAATGGAAAAACACATTAGGATTCAATGAATCCGAAATTCAAAACCTGCTTTCCGAATGGGAGAAACGCGTACATCCCGAAGATTTACCGGAAGTCAACTCTCTAATTAAACTTCATCTCGAAGGGAAAATTCCAATTTACTCGGCCGAATATCGCATTTTATGTAAAGACGGATCGTACAAATGGATCCTCGATCGTGGCAAAGTGATGCAACACGACAATTTGGGAAATCCTGTCCGGTTTATTGGAACACACAAGGATATTTCGGACAGGAAACTTCGCGAGATGCTGCTTGCGCACGAGCAATATTTAGTCAACGCCCTGATGGAACATACCACCGAAAGTGTATTTTTCAAAGACCTTAACAGCAGATACATACGCGTGAACAAAGCATTTGCCAACAGTTTGGGTTATAGCGACACCGAAGCCATTATCGGGAAATCTGATTTTGATTTTTTCGATGAAGAAGATGCCGAAAACACACTAAAAGAAGAACAAGAAATTATCCTGACGAGTAAAATGTCGAACGAAGAAGGGAAAAGAAAATTGCTTGATGGAACAGAAACATGGGTGCTGACGAATAAAATGCCTCTGAAAAATCCAAGCAACGTTACAATCGGAACTTTCGGAATTTCCATCAACATCGACGACCAGAAAAAGGTGGAAGAAGCGTTGAAAGACTCTCAGGATCAATTGAAGAAATTCGCAGCACATTTGCAAAATGTTCGGGAAGAAGAGAGGATTCTTTTGGCACGCGAGATACATGATGAGTTAGGACAAATCCTCATTGCTCTGAAAATTGACATGGGAATGTTGAAACAAAAAATATGCTCAACAACCCAAATAAAGAAAGAAGAAACGGAGAAAAAAATAGAGCAAATACTAAACTTGCTGGACAGAACCATAAAAACGACCCGAAAAATAATGACCGGATTAAGACCCGAAACGCTGGAACTGGTTGGTCTTAACGAAGCTATAAAAACTTATTCTAAGGAATTCGAAGAAAGGCACAAAATTTTCTGCTTTTTCGAAAGTAATATCACCGATGTAAATATTGATTTTGAACGCTCTGTTGCCCTGTTCCGCATTTTGCAGGAAGCTCTCACCAATGTTGTGAAACATTCCAAAGCCAGCGAAGTAAAAATCCGACTGGAACTGATAAACGACACCATTAAAATGGAAATTGCCGACAACGGCATTGGTATTGATAAAAGTATTGAGGTGAGAAAAGATTCCTACGGGCTAATTGGCATGCGCGAAAGGGTGCTGATTTTGGATGGACAAATCAGCATTGATGGACAAAAAGGCGATGGCACAACGGTGAAAGTAGAAATTCCGTATAAGACAACAGCTTAAAATTCACTGATTATATACTTACTTTTTTCTAAAATCAAAATATCGCCACCAATACAAAACTCACTACCGACAAACCAACAAAACCTATAATCAGCGGCTTACGAATAGTTACATTGCCAAGAGCAATGGAATAAATCATTTTAATCAGGTTATTGCTCGCCGTAGCAATTACGGTAGCACTCACAACCGAAGAAACAACAATATGCTTGCTCGAATCCTGAAATAGACTTAAAATATACGGGTCGATGTCCGTAACGCCAACAATGAACGATAAAATGCTTATTCCCAAATTGCCATAATTTGTCACCACAAGCTTTGTCAGGACAGAGAAAAAGGCAAACAACAACCCAAACAAGAGTGCCGTTTTAAACTCCAATGGATTTTTTGTTGCTTTAAATTCTAAATGCGGACTATTATTTTTCTTCTTATTTACAAAAAGCATGTACCCCACAAAAAGCAAATCGGCAACTATTAATACGAGAAAATAAGGCAAAAGTCCCATTGCCACAGGAATATTAAAAATAAATGCCAGCAACAGAATCCGAATATACATCATTCCGGTTGCTCCAAGTATACCTGCACTTATATGCACAGCATTATCCTCTTCCTTACTTTTTCTCGAAAGAATAAGTGTGGTGGCTGTGCTACTATACAATCCACCCAAAATAGCCGAAAGTAGAATGCCCGAATTCGGAAATACAAACTTGCGAAGCAAATAACTTAAATAAGAAATTCCTGTAACAGCAACAATCGAAATCCAAACCTGATAAGGGGAGATATCGATAAAAGATGAAATGGGTTTGTGTGGCAAAAGAGGCAGAACGATTCCGGCGATAATGATAAATTTAGCCAAAAGGCTAAACTCGTTTCCGTCAAACTTATAGGTAAAACGCTTTAGATCTTCTTTAATTTCGACAACAATAAGTATGGTTACCACCACAAGCAGCACGAGCCAAAGCGGCTGAGAAGCTACCAACGGAGTGAGACAGTAAGTGATAAGAGCAATAACAATGGACGTGAAACCCCATTTATTGTTTATTCGTATTTTATTGTAATAATACACTCCTAACCATGCCGCCAACACAATGCCACCACCAATAAACAGAAGCATGCTTTGAGGCATAATGGAATAAAGAATAAATCCTAAAATGCAGATAA
>JBBIID010000124.1:0-8076 GCA_037446675.1 Paludibacter sp. | reverse complement strand
ATTACATTGGCAGAAAGGATTTCTCCTGTTCGGGGATCGACATAACTTGGTCCCATCGCATTTGCAGTTCTGGTAGTTGCATATTTAATACAACTGTATCGCATATCATCTGGATCAAAATTTGGATCGTTTTTTGGATAATCTCTTGCCACGATTGCATTTTTAAATCCGGCTTTTTCAAAGGCTTTGTTCCAATCTTCTATACCAGTTTTTACGGCAATTGACCATTTTGGAGGGAAAGCAGAATCAACATAAAATACAATTGGCTGTTGCGGTTCTACTAACTCTCCTTTAAAATATGCCTCTCTATCTTCCGGTTTTGGTTCTAATCGCCACCTGTGGATAATGGAGTAAGAGATTATTTTGTCCGCTTTTGTTGTATATAAATTTTTGTATGTATTAAAATATCCAACTCTGTTGTCTTGTAATCGAATACTCATAAGTGAGTCGGGTAATAAAACGAGAGACCTGTTTACAACAACTGTATATGGGTCGTTTAGCGGTTGAGTGACAAAACTCATCATCGTTTTTATTTCGATATTCTTTTTGAAGGTTTTTACTTCCTGAAGATTTGAAGCATCGGAAACAAATGTTCCTTTTAATCCAGATGATAAACCCAATAATTTTGCTAGAGGATTGCTCGCTTTTATTGGACTAATACTTTTCTCATTATCTCCAAAAAAAGAAGTTACATCTATCACAACGTTTCCTTGATTGAAGGCTTCAATAGGAAATCCTTTTAATACTGGATCATAGAAGTTGTTGTCAAATGAAGATTTGATTGTAGCTCCGGCTTCCACCTCACTCCCTATCTGAACTTTGTGTAGATACACGTTTATTGAATCGCGGCTAAATCTGATAACAAATGGATTAGTTGCCATTTGACCTGCCACAAAATCAGAGGTGTTACTTGTAGACGCAATACGATTGGCCAATAAGTAGGTGTGTTGAAAAACTGAATCGGTTAATTCAAAATAAAGCTTATTTTTGGGAGTGAAATGAGTTATAAGAAGTCCTTTCTGTGTTATAGCATCTTTTACTATTTTGCTATATTTTTTCGGATCGTGAATAGAATCATTTTTTGCTTTATCAACAGACTCAAGAACAAGAGCTTTGAATGGATTTGCCGAATAACAGACGCTCGTGACCAACAACAGCACGAATAGTGCTAACATATTCTTTCGCATAAGAAGAAATTAGAGGGTGATTTTGTGAATTATGATATAACTTTAAATTTTGCACTAAGTAGTTCTACGCGTAGTTTATTTTGCCCTCGGTAGCGATAAATACGAGACGCAGGAAAGTATGAAAATCTTTTGCGGTAACTTATCGGATTTCTTTTAGATTAAATATTATCTTCAATTCTTTAACTCAAAATTGAAATAAATAAAAAAGCAATTAAAACATAATTGCTTCAAAGTTAAATCCAACTCATTAATTAAGATTGTTCATGTTTTTTTAACTAAACTTAAACCTACTGAGTTCTATTTTTAAAATTAATACGAAAAAAATGCACATTTAGTCCCTAATTGCAACTTATTTTTCTCGAATAGTTATTTTATTTCCGTTTTTTACAGCATTTAGATATCTAAAGTTATTTAAATTGTCCACCACATCATCTATGTTAGCATCTCTTTTTACAACAAAATGTAAACGATATGCCATTAACTTAGGTTTCGAAATTTCGATATTAATGTTGTACCATCGACCAATATCCAATAAGATATCTCCCAAAGCGACGTTGTCGTAATAGAAAAATCCATCTTTCCATTGGATGAGATATTCAGGATCTACATTCTTTATTTTCAGCGTTTTGTCTGCCATGGAAATTTCTTCGTTTGGAGACATTCTGATATTCTTATTTATTTCTGGGATATTTACATCTACCACTCCTTCGATAAGAGTGACGTGAGGTTCGGTGCCTTTATAAGCCTTCACATAAAATTCAGTGCCTAATGCTCTTGTGTCCATTTTATCTGTTTTGACAATAAAGGGCATCTGAGGATTTTTAGCGATTTTAAAATAAGCTTCTCCTTCTAATTTTACAACTCTTTCTTTTCCACTAAATTTAGTTGGGAATGTAAGTTTACTATCTGCGTTTAAAATTACCTGCGTTCCATCATTTAAAATTACACTGTAATCTTTACCATATGGGGTCGTTATTGATCTGGTTTGAATCCTTTTGCTGACAATGTTTCTGAAATCAGCTTTTTTAATATTAATTATGGCACCCGTGTAAGGATCATTTTTAATATTCGAAGATACAATCTTTTGTGGTTTGTTGTTTATGTTGATGGTTATTTCCTGGTTTCGCTGTTTTGCAGCAAAAATAGTTATTGGACGCTGCTGTTCATAATAATTATATAAGCGAAGTGTCAGCAATAAAAGCAAAACGGCCGCTACTCCAGCTAATGAACCATAAGAAAAATATCTTATTTTCAAAGAATTTGTTCGTTTTACTGGTTTGTCTACAGGCAAAATCAATTGTGTTTTATCGCAAAATTTCTCCCATTCATCATCTACTAAAGGCTCTGCATATTGTCTTCTGAGCAATGCCTGCTTGCATTCAAAAGTCAAACGGCTGTCCGATATGTCTTTTGAACTGTCCGATAGATATTTATTTGCGTTGTCTCTAGGCATAGTTGGCTATATATAAATATAATACGAAGTAAATCATTTTTGATTACTACCTTTTTTGTAATTTACAGAAAATTGTTTTCTTATCGTGTCAAGTCCTTTCATAATGTGTTTACGTACTCCACTTTCGGTCATTTCAATCATACTGGCAATTTCACTATATTTTTTTTGTTGCAGGTACTTTTGTTCCATAACAATACGTGTGGTTGGTGGCAATGTTTCGATAATTTCCATTATTTTTTGAATTCTTGCTTCGGTCTCCTGCCACTCTTCGTCATTCATTTCAGACATTAAGTTTAAATGATCATTAATAAAGGTATCTGCCACTTCAGCACGGCGAATATGGTCAATACATAAATTACGAACACAAGTATACATGTATGAAAGAATAGTCTCAGGTTTTATTTTTTCGTTTTTTTCCCATAAATGCTTGAAAGCTTCGCTTACAATATCTTTGCAAATTTCTGAATCGGGGATAAAATGCAGGGCGTAATAGTATAGCCGAGAATAATTTTCTCGAAAAAGATTTTCGAAATAATTTTTCTTAGAATATAATGTGTCATCAATATTCTCTTTCTTTCCCATGAAATTGCTATAAGACGCTGCTTTTTGTGTAATACTGATAAAATAGAGCTCACTATTACACTCGAAAAAATATAAGGATCAATTATCTTTGAAGAAGCGCAAAGATACTTAAAGATGCCATATAATTAATAGAGTTTATATAAGTTAGTTTACTTTTTGTTTTGAAATTTAATATAATTCGGACAATATAGTAATGAAATTACTAAATATTCTTTCTAAAGTATGGTTTCCTCTTTGCCAATTCGATAAACTTTATAAATCATAATAGCATGTTTGATTTATATTTTTGTTGTTTTTTTGGTTTTGTTACTTGAATTTCATTTAAATTAAAATTTAAATGTTTGAGGTTGAATTTGTAAGGCTGTTTGATTCGATTTCGAAATAAAATAATTATTTTTGCACACTTTTTTATGTTTAGTTTTAAAATCTAACTAATTTGGATTGGATATGAAAGCTCGATGTAATTAAGTTGGATTTGTATTAATTGTTTAATAAGTAGATTTTATATGAAAAATAAATATATAGATCTTATCGAGCAAAGCTTCGAATTTCCCAACGAAAGTTTTAGCGTTGTTGAGAACAATCTTGAATGGTGCGATGTCCCACTGATGGATATAATTAAGCAATATGGAACCCCTTTGAGAATATCGTATCTGCCAAAGATAGCCCAAAATATACAGAAAGCCCGCCGAATGTTTAATGTGGCGATGGCAAAAGTCGATTATAATGGTGATTATAATTATTGCTACTGCACCAAAAGTTCCCATTTTTCTTTTGTCATGGAAGAAGTGATTAAGCATGGGGTACATCTCGAAACATCTTCTGCATTCGATATAAACATAATGGAAGCTTTGTATGAACAAGGATTACTTAAGCCGGAAACATTTGTGATATGTAATGGATTTAAACGTCCTCAATATGTCGAGAATATTCAAAATCTAATGCGTCAAGGATTTACAAATGTTGTTCCTATTCTGGATAATAAGTTCGAACTCGATTTGCTTTTAAAGGATTTTGATATCAAATTTAATGTAGGTATTCGTATTGCCGCAGAAGAAGAACCGAAGTTTGATTTCTATACATCTCGCTTGGGAATTCGATACAATGATATTATTCCTTATTATACTAAGTACATTGCAACAAATCCACAAGTGAATCTGAAGATGTTGCATTTCTTTATTAATACTGGTGTGAAAGATACGGCTTACTATTGGAATGAGTTGAACAAAGCGGTTAATCTGTATTGTGAGTTAAAGAAAAAGTGCCCGGAATTGGATAGCTTGAATATCGGTGGAGGTTTTCCAATTCAAACTCATTTGGATATGGTTTACGACTACGAATATATGGCAGAGGAGATTGTAGCGCAGATAAAAAATATTTGTGTTCAGAATGGAGTGCCAGAACCACATATTTTTACTGAATTTGGATCGTATACAGTGGGTGAGAGTGGAGCGATGCTTTATTCTATTGTAAATCAGAAGAAACAAAACGATCGTGAGTTGTGGAACATGATTGATAGTTCGTTTATGACAACGTTGCCTGATACATGGGCCATCAATCAACGTTTTGTTTTTCTGGCAATTAACAACTGGGATTCAGAGTACGAGCGTGTAAATTTAGGCGGATTAACCTGCGATAGCGAGGATTTTTATAACGCAGAGATTCATTCGAATGCCATTTTCCTTCCCAAAATGCACGAAGATAGGGAGCAATACATTGGATTTTTCCATACTGGTGCTTATCAGGAATCGTTGAGCGGATTTGGAGGTATTCAGCATTGTCTTATTCCTGCTCCTAAGTTGGTGATTATCGATAAAGATGAGGATGGAGAGTATTTTACCAAACTTTTTGCAAAGGAGCAAAGCTATAAATCGATGTTAAAGATATTGGGATATTAAACAAAAAACAAAAGGCAAATCATTCGATTTGCCTTTTGTTTTTTATCGTTCAGCTATTGCTTATTCAAAATTGAATGACAAAGTAAGCATTTTGGTTGTTAATTTCTCGATTGGAGTAGATAACCTGTAGTTGTCAGGGTCGTTTCCGGTAGTTCTTTCTGCATATGGAGTCATTATATTGTTAAATCCAATTGCAAATTTAAGCTCAGGGGCTAACTTGAAAAACGAAAAGTAGATGTCGCAGCCCACACCAAACTCAGTAAATACATCAGTAGGTCGTAGCAACACAGGTTTTTCTTTGTCGCGAGCCATATCAATATGAACTCCGCCACCCCAAATCAAATATGGGCGGTAGTTGTCTTTCCTCTCTGCACTAAACTTCAGATAAGCCGGTATGCTAACCAATATCGAATTTATGCTTATATTTTCGTCTCCAGAGACAAATGAATAGCCTAGTTTTCGCTCTCCAAGATGAAGGGTGGGAGTAACGCGTAAATTTAAATACCTGAGCAATCGCATATCGCTGATTACACCAACCGAAAATCCAGGTGTTATTCCCGATACCCTTACAGAGTCGTTTGTCGTAGGCGAAATGTTGAAATCCATTGAGTTTAAACCCAAAGAGAATCCAAAATGGATGAATTTGCCATCTGCATAAGGTAAATTTCCCTGAGAAAAAGCAGATGCACTAAATAAGATGAGCAATAAGGATATTTTAAATTTATTCTTTAATTTGGCTGCTATCATAATTATTTCGAATGTTTTATTCTTAGTACAAACGTACGAAAATATGTATTATTGCACAATATCTTAAGGATAAATTGAAATGGATAATTTACAGAATGTATTTAAAAGCCTTTAATTATTTTCATAATTTTTAAACTGAGAGATAGGAAACAAAAATCTGCCTGACTTGTTGTTCATATATACATAGATGCCTTTTTTATAAGGTTTGGCTTAATTAAGTCTGAATGTCGTGTTTGTTTTTAGAGCAATTTAAATAGGCTCGGAATCAAGGCAGAAATGGACTCTAATTGATTAAATAGGAAAAAAACACTAAAAAAGTTTTTTTAGAACTGGAAAAAGTTTTATTTTTGTAGAACTAATTAGTATTAACAAAAAAAATAAGAAAATGGCTTACGTTATTTCAGAAGATTGTATTGCTTGCGGATCATGTATCAGCGAATGTCCGGTTGAAGCAATTTCAGAAGGTGATATTTATGTAATTGACGCTGATGTTTGCACTGACTGTGGCACTTGTGCTGATGTTTGTCCTTCAGAAGCTATCAGTCCGGCATGATTTTGTCAACCATAAAAAATATAAAGCCTGTTCAATTTTGAACAGGCTTTTTTTGTCTCTGAAAATTAGGGTTTGTATTTCGATTCTTCTAAAATCTTTTGAGCATTATTTTCATTCATGAGGTCTCGCAAGCTTATGTTTGAGTTGTTGCTCATATAGCTGTTTACAATTCGCCAGCCAATCCATGTTCCCAATCTGCCGGGTGAGTCTTGCGAAACCGGAGTCGTGAAAGGGGCTTCGTTCATATATTTCCTGATAAGAAGCATGTCGGTGGAAAATAAATCCTTTTTATCAATAATGGTCATCCAAATATCTTTTTCAAATTTTTCGCACCAATCCCATTGTTCTTTAGTGTAGCCCATTAAGTCTTGTGGTTTTTCGTCGGGCATAAATACGGATAAAAGATACATTACTTTGCCTCTGAAAATCATATTGTCTATCAATCGGTTTTCGGTATTGTTCATAACGAACATTCTGAAAAGTGTGGTGGAGACAATGTCAGTAGCGATGCATTCACGCCTCATGTTGTTGAGCATGTAATTATATGCAATACCTTTATAAGCTGGATAATCACTTCCAAGATACATATCGGTGCCGAAAGCAATAAACTTTTCATCCAGCATTACAGAACGATTGAATCCTGAAACGAAAAAGTAAATTTCGGGCAATTTCACTTCCGGGAAGTAATGATGAATATAAGTGTAAGCGTCGGAAACTTGTTGCTCTATATCGGTTATATTATCGAAGTTCTTTACTACATCTTTGTTGACTTTTGAAAATGTGCTGTCAACCAAAAAATTCTGAAAAAGATTGCGAACCAATATTGTATCCGAATCATTAACGTCAAGTATGTTTTCTGTGAAAGCAGGAAGAAACTCAGGATAATGAGCACGTAAAGAGTTAATTGACTGAAAGAAATGAGCCGTGTCGAGCTGGATAAGGTCTTTGTCAAACCGTTGTATTTTTACGTTGTATCGGTTTTCAGTAGTATTTATTTCAAATCGGTTTTTCTTTCCACAAGAGTTTGTAATTATTATAATTGCAGATAGCCAAACTATATTTTTAAGATTTCGTGTCATGATGAAGAATTTTGATAGAAAAAAAGCGTAAAACACAAAGTTATTAACTTGCAATTTACGCTTTTATTATAAGTTCGGTTATGATTTATTTTCTGTTCTTCAATGCTTTTTGTTGTTCTCTTTGCATTTTTTCAAGTCTTTCCATAAAACCACTTTTCTTTACAGTTTTCTTGGAATTGCGTTTTGCGTGAAGTTCTGCTAATAGTTTCTTTTCGTCAACAGTAGCACGAATTGCATAAGTTTGAATTACTGTGATTAAAGTTGAAACAAAATAGTAGTAGCTCAAACCGGAAGCATAGTTGTTGAACCACACCATGAACATTACAGGCATCAGATACATCATCCATTTCATCATGTTTCCACCCATTTGATCGTTTGTTGGTTGAGTGGCCATGTTTAGTTTGGTCGACAAAATGCTGGTAATGGTCATCAATAAACAGAATAAGCTGATATGATTACCAAAATATGGAGTAATGATTGGAATATAAGTAGTCCAACTAAAAATTGAATCGTATGCAGAAAGGTCGGTTGCCCAAAGGAAACTTTGCTGGCGAAGTTCGATAGCCGCAGGGAAAAA
>JBBIID010000123.1:0-8107 GCA_037446675.1 Paludibacter sp. | reverse complement strand
AAAGAAAGGCTTTCTGAAAAAACAGAGCTTCCATTAGAATAAATTTCAATTCCATCTTTTCCGTCTAGTTGATAAACAAATGGAATAGAACAGTAGCTGAATTTTAAATGAGGGAATTCATTTTGGCTATTTGGAAGAATAAATTCCTGGCTATAAAGCATATCTTTCTTTATCCCAATCTGTCCGTTTTCAACAGTAATTCCCAACTCAAAGAATCGGCTGATTACATCTTCTTTTACCTGTCCGGTCATACCCGGTTGTTGTACTCCTGCCATCATTGGCGTATGGGAATATGGATCGAATGGGAATGAACCGTATTCTGCCGGAGATTTGTGCGCTCCGATACCGGCTTTTACTTCAGCATAATGTTGTTTTAGTTTACTAATAACAACAGCATCTTCTTGTTCTATGGTTGCTTTTCTAATATTTTCACCGATGGAAAGAAGTAATTTGGACACCATATGCCAGTAAATACATCCTAATCCTTCGTATTTATAGAAAGTACCCGAACGACCTGTGAACGACTGATGGTCGAATATTCTTTCGTATAATTGTTCTATTTCTGCTTTCTCCGCATCAGAAACTTCTAAAGTTGCTTTTAATTTATCCAAAGCAGCGGTTAAGAATGACGCATTATTAAAACCAGCATTAAAATGATACTCACCTTTCTTATCTTTTACAATAATGCTTGCATCTTCTTGCTCAATCAATTTCTTTAGTAACGGAATGCTGTTAACCTCATTTTCAGAAATCTGGTTTTTATCAAGGAAAGAAGGTAATTTCTTGTTTGGATACAGTATATAGCTTTGCTGATCGGGGCGATACAAAGCACTTGAACGCAATGCATCGAGCAATTCAACCGCCTGAGAGCCGGATAACTTCCCTGAACTTAATACCGAAACCTGACCTTCAAGCATTTCGTACAAATAACGAATAGCGATTTCATCAGTTGAGAAACTTACGAGATTATACGCATGATACATTCCATCCGGGCGCTTGTTTTTATCGATGGATTCGTCGATATAAGATAAAACCAAAGAGAAGAAATCGTTTAATTGCTGTTTTGTAACTGTATTTACAGTACCCGAGAATCCATTGTAAACCTTAGCTCGATAGGTATTTCCTGCTTTGCCGAGTCCATCTGCAACAGTTCTACGTGATTTATTGTCGAATCCAATCTTTAACTTATCAGAGTTATCAGCAAAAACACTAAACAAATCTACAAAAAATTCCTGCATCTCAGCAGATATAGCAAAAGTATCGTGTACAGATTTTTTATACATTTCATCGGTGAAAGCGACAAAACGACGCATGTAATAAAGCGTTACCATAGAAGCGCCAGTTCCAACCAATGCATTGTTGGCATCATTCCATTCCGGGCGTAAAGTATTCATCCAAATTCCGGCTTCAGGTATAAAGTTGCTAAGTTTTGCCAGAAGCGTTGCCAAAAGTTTTTCGGTAAAAGTTACCAGCTTTACATCTCCCTTTTCATTGAGAATTAATCTGGCATCCGAGCCGTAAGTTTTTTCCAGTGTTTCAATAGCATGATGTAATTTACTATCGAAATTGATAGAGTTTTTCGGATTTGCTACAATTTCATCGTAACTTTTCAATCGGTATGGAACGTTGGCAAACGCAAACATCTCCTTATTCAACCATGAAACTAAAGCTTCAGGATAATACTTCTGCGAAACTTCCATCAACTTCAACAAATAAATAATCTGATGATCGCCCCAATAACCAATGTTAGACCATGGATTTTCCGGTTCAATCACTTCCCAATCAATACCCTCGCTTGTTATTTTGTAAGGATTATAGCCATCGGCCGTCGTCGCATTCAGGAATTTAGAAATAATGCCATTGATATATCCCGGATACGACAACGACAACGCTTCCCAGTTTTGGAAAATATCGCGCCAGTTACCCTGATACGACAAAATCTTATTCCCAGCATCGTCTTTAATATTGATATTGAACAAGTTCCATGGACGACTTGGATCACCATGGCGGCGACTAAATGTCAGAGGCAAATATTCCTGAAATAATCGATATAAATTGGCATCGTTTAGTTGCGAAACCAATTTTTCTAATTCAGGATAATCAACCATTTCAGGTAATGACGCAAAAAATGTGGTATATTTTGTCCAACACTTAATATTAAAATGTTTTACATGCTTGCTGAAAAATGCAGTATGAATGCGATAATTATCGTCGTAAATCCCGCCACGCATAACGTTGAACAGTGTATTAGAAAAATGACGTGCCATATCGTTTTCATCGGCAGTTTCCTGAATTCCATCAGCCTGTCCTACAATCGATTTTAAAGCCAATGTGCCTTTTTGGATGTTTTGCTCCAATATTTCAATGACATTCTTCTCGCTCTGAACAAATTGAATTAAATTATTTACCTGCGCGGCATCCTGATTTACTTCGGCTACAAAAAACCAACTTTTAGATGCAGAAGCATTCAAAACAATATTGGCACAGGCAAAAAATGCACCGCGAACTCCTTTCGATTCTGTTTCCAAAACAGCGCGTTTTCCGGTTCTTACAGCATCCAATTGAGTTGAACTCAACAAATAATTTGCCTGTTCCAGACCAACATTCCAAACTGTATTTGCACGAAGAGATTCGCTTGGTTCTGCGCGGTCAACAAGAATGGCTTCCATTCGGAAAAGTGCGAGATTAGCTTCTTCAACTAATTCCGTTTTTTTATAGCCATCCACTAAGGTAGAAAAAGTGTTTTGTGTAAACTTATCAATTCCAGATGGAAGAATATTTTGTAATCCATCCACAACGTAAACTTCCGTTGATTCTGCACTATCGTTTACAAGCAAACTTTTCTTAATCCACCCGAATTCATCGGCATTCATCCACGAATATGAGAATGTCAGTCCAAGATCCAGATTCTTTTCAGAGAAAATTATTTTATTTCCAACCGTGCTCTTGGCAATCGAACGTTCTAACTCGTAAACACCTTTGTTTCTATCAGAAAAAGGCTCCCAAAGGAATGTAGTTTCTCCTTTTTTGACATGAAAAACCGTTTTACTACCGGTAATTTCTCCCGATTCACTGATCTTATCATCCGTATAATACGGGAAAAGTGCGGTATCCGGATTTTTGCGTCCGGCACTCAGACCTCCGGTACTGGAAATATACATCCAATGATTTGAATCACTTGCCAAACTAATAAAAAATGGCAACATCGAATCGTAATTCGTAATCCGATAATACTTTTCGTTATCTATCAGGACAAACTGTCCATCAACCTCTTTTTTCCCTTCTAAAACAGGATTTTTTCCTATAAAAAACTTACTCATTATATTTTTATAAATTATTTTTCCAAAGCTCTTTTTGCATCCAAATCTATTTTCATTTGATCGGTCGTCTTTTTGTCTATTTTATAGAATATCATAAATATAGCGCACGACATGTATAAAAATCCGGGGATGACCGACACCAACAATTTTATCCCGGTTATAGCCGTATCGGTTTGCTCCACGTTAGGAACAAACTGCGAAATGGAAAGAATCCAACCAGCAATAGCAGCTCCAATTCCCCAACCCGCTTTTTGCGCAAAAACGGCTGCTGAAAAATAAAGTCCTGTTGAACGACGTCCGGTTTTCCATTCGCCATAATCGGCCGAGTCAGCAATCATCGTCCAAAGAAGCGGCACAGCGGGTGCATAAGCCATTTTTGCAATAATATTGAATACATAAATAGTTGTCAGGTGGGTAACTCCGGGTAAATAGATAAGCATAAAAAACAAACCGGAGATCAACGAACTTCCGATAAAAACATTTCGATTTCCAAAACGTTTTGCCAATGGTTTCGATAGCGGTAAAGCCACGATTAAAGCCACAGTTCCAATCACGTTGAAGAGTTGAACGTTTTCTTCTTTTCCAAGGTAATATTTGAAGTAATAAGCAATAGCTGCATTTTGCATGGCAAACATTACAAACGAAACAATTCCTACAACCGCAAGAATTACCCATGCCTGATTTTTGAATAAGTTCTTAAAGTCCGCTTTCAACGAGTTTTTTTGCTCTTTTGGTGGTTGAACACGTTCTTTTGTTGTTTGGAAAGTAATCAAAAAGAACACCAAACTCAAACCGGCAAACAGGAATAATGTATATTGAAATCCTTGCGCTTTATCTCCATGTCCGAAATACTGTGCTAAAGTTAAAGCTAATCCTGTTACCACAAATTGTCCGATAAAACCGGCAATAAAACGATAAGTATTCAGTCCTGCGCGTTCGTAAGTGTCATCCGTCATGACTGCTCCAAGCGCTGAATAAGGCAAATTAATCATGGCGTAGGCAGTCATCAACAACACATATGTTGCACCCGCGTAGATTATCTTTCCTACTTCTCCAAAATTTGGCGTGGTAAAAGTGAGAATCGCCAATACCGCATAAGGAATTGCTCCAAACAAGATATACGGACGGAATTTCCCCCAGCGGGTTTTAGTGCGATCGGAAATAACACCGATAATCGGATCGATAGCCATATCCCAAAATCGAGCCACCATCATTAATGTTCCGGCCGCAGCTGCCGATATTCCATACACATCGGTGTAGAAAAACAAAAGCCAGAAACCGACCATATCCCAAACGAAGTGCGAAGCAGTATCGCCCAAACTATATCCAATTTTTTCTTTTATGGATAATTTTGAAGAAATTTTTTCCATGTATCTATATTTAAGAATCAAACGAATTAATGCTTACGACCCACTTCTTTAGCCCAATCGCCGCGGAAAATGATTTTCTGATCGTGAATTTTGAAAATGAATTTTCCGTACTGAACTGAAACTCCTGCTGAAGCATTCACCACCCAGCAATTATCAGGAATATTGAAAAAATTCTCAGAATAAATAACCTTTTTGTCGAGCTGATCTTTTATTGAAACCGTAGCTTGCGGGCCAACTTCCCAACCGAGATGCGTATTGTAGCTTACTCTTAAGTCGTCAGCCAATTTAAAATTTTCCTTAGTTTCAATTTTTGTTTTAATACTGCCGATTTTACCGGCATTTAAATCCTTATCGGGAGTAACTTCGATACTAAGTTTGGGCAGTTCAAATGGCGTATTTGCCGCTAAAATCATAATCGATTCCGTTTTCAGAAGTTTGTTGGCTTTATCGTAAAATTCAAAAGCCAATTCCAAATCTTCAATTCCGTTCAACGACAACGAAATTTCATCTTTTAAATAGCCTTCTTTCGCAATATTTTTAGAGTAAAGAACTTTATCGTTCAGTTTTGCAACTACCTTTTTCACATCCTTGTCCAAATACAATTCAACCGGGATTTTATTCGTCATGTAAATATCTTTATTTTTAGGACTTAAAATCAACGCTTTCATATAATCGCGCATGGCAAACCAGACAGGACGTGGCGAACCATATTTATCATCTTTGTCGCTGTATCCCCAGAAGCCAAACCATTCTTCGGGCTGTTCGGGATTATGATAATACTGATCGCCGCCTTTCCACCAACCATCAGCGTAATAAAACGGACACATTCCCACCGCTCCGGCATCCAATAAGTCGCGATAATTCGAGATTAAACCATCGCTTTGTTGTGTCAGCGTTTGTCCGCCATATCGACCATAACCTTTGTGCGAAACGGAATATCCAAACTCGGTGGTGATAAATGGCTTATCATTACCGTTCAACTTATAAAGTCCTTTGATATAATCTTTGAAGCCCATTGTAGCCGTTTGAGCCTCGGAATGATCGTAACAGTTATAGGCATACACGTCAAATATGCTTTCGTCCATGTAATCGCTAATCATCGCGTTGGCCGAAAGCGTGACAGGAATTCCGGGATGTTCTTTATGAATTATATCAATAAGCGTTTTCATTAAATTTATAAACGCATTTCCTGATACTTTATAGATATGATCCGTTTGAGGCTCGTTAATTACAAGATAGGATATGATGCAATCGTATTTTTTTGCGTAGCTCATTACCTTCGTTACATCTTCCTGACATTGTTTGATAAACGCCGGATCGCCGTAATCTTTCTCCGGATTGATCTCCAAACCCATGATTAATTTAAGTCCCGAAGCCTGAACAAGTTTAAGTTGTGGTTCGGAGAACTGACTCCAGGTGCGAATCGTGTTGTAACCACCTTCTTTTATTACTTTCAGATCGAACTTCATTAAATCCAAATTATCAGCTCTTACTCCATTATAAGGATGCTGACCCGGACGTGCTCCTATTTCATAGCCAATGGCTTTAATGAAAAAACGTTCACCATTCAGATAATACCAGTTATTTTTAATTTCGAGACCGGATTTCGATTGAGCAAAACTCGATAAAAGAACGAGTTGACTCAATATAAAAATCATTTTCAATCTGTGTTTCATTTAGTTTTGATTGTTTTTTAATTTTAGTGTTCCAATTACTATTTAGATTTTTTAGCTCACTTTAGCGGAAACGAAATCAGATGATTAACAACTCGTTTTTTCAAGATGTGAAAGTAAATATATTTGATTTATTTCCGAAATTATTCACCACACAAAAACTCAAATATACAAAACTATCACCACACAAAAGCACTACACCGAACGAAATAATAATCAATAAAACAACTACTTATACAAATCATTATTTCTATCTTATATTCAATAAGTTATATAATTTCTATGATTTAATCAAACTTATCAACTTAAAGAAAGTATTATTACGTTAGCTTTATAAATATCCGAAAACTCCCAAACATACTACATTTTGTATATTTTTTTTGTGATAAGCAGTCCATCAATCAATTTGATTGTTACAAAATAATTTCCTGCATTCAGGTTGCTCAAATCGATTGATCTTTCAAACTCATTAACCATAATGTTTTCCACTGTTTGACCTAGTAAATTGCGAACTACAATTTGATTAATTTCGGACTTTGCAATAATAAAGAGTTTCTCTTTCACAGGATTTGGATAGCATAAAATACCTTTATCCGCTTCGACTGGATGAATAGCAGTTGGCAATCCCCACAAAAATATATTATCGATGTACAACGTTTTAAGTGCTGCTCCATTATTTCCCGATCCTTCAATTCTGAGTTTATAAATCGAATTCGGTGTAAATTCTGATTGATTGGTAAACTCCTCGATGGGAATGTCATACGAATTCCATTCCTCTTTATTCACGACAGGCAATTCATAACCGCTTTCTGATAGCGGATTTCTATTCATTAAATAAAATTTTAAAGATGTTTCATCTTCCGACCATGCATCAAAATGGATATTTTTTGCTCCAAGAGAAACGAAGTCTAAATCAGAGCCAAGTTCAGTATCTTCAGTATCAAAATAACTATATTTTAAAGTGGAATTACCAGAAACTTGTGGCATTGAGACTACGGTATTTTGAGCTCCGAGAGGGTTGAAAAGAGTTCCACCAATAGAACTGTAAGTATCGCTAAAAATTGAGATTACCGTACTTCTGTCTTTTGTTGGTATTGGTGCCGCAGTGACTCCGGGTTTAGTGGTTGCCGTAATATTTAGAGGAGAGTTAGCGGCCGAATTACCCGTTGCATCTTTTCCTTTAATCGTAAAAGAATAACTTGTTCCGGGAGATAAATTTTCAACCAGATAATTAATTTCAGTGCCAGAAACTCCATTTACAGTTAAAACTGTTTCAGGATTTCCATACGAAATGGTGTAAACAACTGAGCCTGAATTATCAGTTGCATTTAAATAAAACGGAATGGAAGTTGATAACGCAGTTCCATTAGAAACTGTAAAATTAGCAGGTATTTCGGTGTCGGGAGCTACGAAAGTTATTTCCGAACCATAATTTGTGCCTGAACTATTAGTTGCATATGCTCTCACATAATATTTATCTCCCGGTGTCAGACCACTAATATTACTCGTAAAACTTCCGGTACCTGTGCCATCAACAGTTTTTGTAGGTAATTCAACTGTCGGTTTGGGTTCGGTGCTCCAACAAACTCCACGGGCAGTAACGGAAGATGTTCCTGCTGCAGTAATTGTCCCGCCACTTACTGCTGATGTTGAAGTTAATGATGTTGCCGGAGCAGTAACGGTAAGAGTGGGCGCACCGGGAATAATTCCACAATTACTCCCAACTGTATAGCTAAAGGTTTGT
>JBBIID010000122.1:0-8111 GCA_037446675.1 Paludibacter sp. | reverse complement strand
GTTTTATTATAAGTAATGATATTGGTTAAGTTTTCGTCTTTGCTAGTGGATACGAAATCTGTCATTTCGGCAGTTCTATTATGATATTCCATAAGGTAGTCTGAAACGACAATGTCTGCGTCCTCTTCAATGGCTTTATTGTATAGCTCTTCAATCATTTCTGGTTCAATAAAATCATCACTATCTACTGTTGCGATATATACTCCAGTAGAAGCATCGAGTGCCGTATTTCTCGTTGACGCTAATCCTTTGTTTTTGGAGTGTCGTAATATTTTAACCTGATTTTTTCGCAAAGGATAAAATTCTAATAGGCTAATTATTTTTGAAATACTGTCATCTTGACTAGCATCGTCGACAAAAATATATTCAACATCATCAAATGTTTGATCAAAAAGACTCCTGGCACATTGTTCAATATATGGAGATACATTGTACACTGGAACTAATATTGAAACTTTAGGTATCATTGCAGTTGATGTTTCTTTATTAAATATTTACAATATATAATTTCACCTAGACCAGAAATAGAAAGAGCAGCTACTATGGGCATTATATTTTTAAAGATTAAAATACCCGGAATACAAAAAGCAAGAAAAGTGAGAAATGCAATGAATTGATTAATAGCTACAAAGTTATATTTGTCGTTTGGAATGAATATGAAATATACATAAGAACCGACCACTAACCATACAAGAACAGTTATGCTTAAAATAATTGCTAAAGGATAGGAATCCAACATAGTTTCACCTCCAAGTATTAAAATAATCCATCTTCCTAAAATAACAACTCCTGCTGTAACTGCAATCCCTATCCATGTTTCATATTTTACTATTTTTTTTACGGTATTTCTTTTCACATTTTCTATTATCTTCGGAAATAAGGCACCATTTATACTGGTTGTCAACATGCGAGGCAGCAAGATTATTTTGTTTGCCAAATCATAAAGTGCAACATCTCTCATTCCTAAAAAAGAACCAATAATAATCGTTACACTTTCTTGTTTTATTGTGCTTGTGAAAGTATTCCAGAAAAAAGGCATTGAATCGTCGAAATAGACTTTTAAATGTTTAATTGGAATTAATTTATATTTGATATTTTCTTTATTCATTAAATAAATAACAGAGTAAATACCCCCTGAAATAATACTCGAACAAGTGATTGTTGCATAAATCCAGTTATCTTGTTGATTTTTGATGAAGAAAAAAATAAAGGGCAAAGAAAGAATTCTAAAAAATAGCTGAATGTATGTTACAACTTTCATTTTTTGAATGGCCTGAAAATACCATACAGGGAAAAGTACTTCTGATATAATTTGGCTGAAACATATCGCAAAAATGAGCCAGTTTTGCTTGAAAAAAGGAACAAAAAGCAATAAGGGTATAAATATAAAAATAGATATAGCAGCTAGAATAACTTTAGAGGTGAAAATTCCTGAGAAAATTTCATTTTTCTTTTTTAAATCGTTTAAACTTTGTACAACCATTCTTATTGCTGGCAGGTTAAAACCAAACGAGATTAGGTTTACAAAATACAATGATACTGTAAATGCAAATACATATAAACCATAACTGTCTGCACCTAAAACACGAATCAAATAAGGATAAATTAAAATTCCAAATGCTGCATTAATTATTTGTAATGCAGTCATAAAAAAATAATTTTCAACAACTTTAATGTTGGCTGAAAACATTTTCTTTGTTTTATTTATTTTGAATTTTAGATCAGACATTATATTCTTAGATCAAAATTTCACTTATATTTTTAATAAACGAAATAAAATCATTTTCAATTAGACTCCAATTAAATTTACTTCTAGATATTTTTAATGCGTTGTTGCAATGAGCATTATATAATCTATGATTATTAGTATAATCAATAATATGATTTGAAATAGTTTCAATATCATTTGGATTGCATAAAAAACCGAAGTCGATATTGGGAATTTCTCTTTTTATGGATTTGAGATCTGAATAAATAACGGGTCTACCGCAGGCTAAATAATAAAACAGTTTAATAGGCAGGCACATGTTGTTCTCAAAATCTTTTTTTCTCAAATCAAGAAAAAGATTAGTATTCCCAATTATTTTACAATATTCCCGAAATGGACGTATCGATTGCAAACTAATTTTTAAATTTAAAGGAATTGATGCCGTAATTTCTTCAAAGAACTTTCTGTCGGTTTCGGAGTAGAATTGACCAATTATCCTTAAGTTAAAAGTTTTGTTTGGACATTTTTTTGCCGAAAGAACTACGGCATCTACAGTTGATATTATTCCTTTATCAGCGTTTATAGCACCACTAAAGGTTATATTGAAATTATTCTCCTGCTTATTTATAGGATACTGGAATATATAATTAAGGTTAGGATAATAAGGCAGACCAATATTTTTTTTCCAGAAAAATAAAATTTTAAATGGCAAAGCTTTAAAATGTTCGCCAAAGATGAAATAATCTGATTTCCATCCGGATATATAGTTAGCAAGACCTAAAATAATGAATTTTAAGTACTTATTGATCCCGTTATTGTACAAAAGGTTCTTTTTTGAAGGATACCACTCCGTGATATCATAAATGATTTTTGAAGTATATTTTTTTTTATATCTGGCAGCTGCAAAAACAGCTAAAGGAGTATCTGCTATAATTATGGTTGGTTTCGATGTCTCAATTTGGCTAATAAGTTTAATCAATTTTTCTTTTCTTCCTAATTGAGAATCATTGAAAGAATTAATTTTAATTTGATCAATTTCATCTGTAAATTTTTCTCTCGAGGAAATTATTTCAACATCATATCCATTTTGAATGAGGCTCGTTGCCTGATGATAAAATGTTCTATCGTCTTGTGATAAATGGCCTGTATTTACAAATAAAATTTTATTATTCATTTAATAAGTGAATTCTTTATTAAAAACGACGGTCTAAACCGTTTTAATATATAATAAGGTTGATTCTTAGCCCCGAAACCTTTGTAAAATCGTGCAATACCATCAATCGCTGAACCTTCGAAATCAAATATCTTATCTTTATTAGCTTCTTTCTTTATTAGAAAATTAATTAAGTAAAACATTGCCGATGATAATTTTCCTTCAGAATTTGATACAGGCAACAAATAGATTATTCGATTATTTGACTTCAATATGCAAAGAGCCGCAATGATTGTATTTTTTTCAGAATATACTCCGTAAAGTGTAATAAACTTTTTTTCTATCCCTCGTTCAATTATTTTTGTGAAAACGTTTTTTTGAATATCGGGGAACTTTTTCTCGACCGAATAATAAAATTCAATAAATGTTGTAACTGAAATGTCTTCTTTTACTATTAAATTTAATTTCTCCGCTTTATTGATATTTCGGTTAGTGTTTTTGGAATACGCTCCTGTTATTTTTTCGTATGGTTGATTTAAGTCAAGTGTAAAATTTGGATAAATGAGAGCCTTGGGATAAAAATTCCCAGCATTGAGATTTAATTCGTAACTATAATATGGAATTTGTCTGATGAACTCATTTGTAGTTCGCTCATCTATCTCATTTCTGGAAAAAATACCTAATTGTTGGCTTAGTACGGGTTGAACCAAGTACGGTATTTTGTACTTACTTTTCACCGGCAATGGCATTACATATTCATAATTATCGCTTACAATGGCTTCCCAACCGGGTGATACAATATCGAGATACCATGAGTATGCGTAAGGTAACGAATTGATTGATTTGGAGATGCAGTCGTCCCATACTTCGTAATTGATATCTTTATTTCGTAGATGTTTTAACTGCATGCTTCTGAGCTTGAATAAATCTAAACAAAAGTAATTTATTTTTATAATAAATCAACGTTGGGATATTGTTAAATCGAAAATAGTTTAGGCAAAATATGAAATTATAATTTAGGAATTTTTAATTAATAATTTTTTTATTCAGAAAGAATACAGTAATTTTGAAACCTGAAAATTAAGGAACTAAAAACTATATGGCAAAAGAAGTTGTAGCAAATATGGGTGCAATGTACAATGCACTTACAAATGGTAGTAAAATTGTTGGAAAGATATTCGCTGACAGTGATTTTCGTATCGATGGAGAAGTGGAAGGTACTATCAGTTGTAGTGGCAAAGTTGTTATTGGCCAAAAAGGATTTTTGAAAGGCTCAATAACCTGTATAAATGCAGAAGTAGTAGGTACAGTTGAAGGTGATATAAATGTTTCTGAAACGCTTTCTTTACGCTCAACAGCCATTATAAAAGGTGATGTGAAAACTAAAATTTTGATGGTAGAGCCCAACGCTGTTTTTAATGGAACTTGTACCATGAACAATAATGATGTGAAAATTGCTGCGGAATAAACTTAAATATAGTCATTTGTAATTTATTCTATGCGTTGAAGTATTCGATATGCTTCAACGTTTTTGTTTAATAAAAAATAATAAGAAGTATGGAAAATGTTGATTTTAAAGCCTATTTAGTTGAGGAGATTGATGGAAGTTTTGTGCCAACAGTTAGAGTTGTAAAAACATCTGATTTACCTCAAAACGAAGTTTTAATTAAAGTTCATTATTCATCTCTTAACTATAAAGATGCTCTGTCTGCTACCGGCAATAAAGGAATTACTAAAAATTATCCGCATACGCCTGGTATCGATGCTGCAGGAATAGTGGAATATTCCGCAGTTGAGGAATTTAAAGCAGGTGACAAAGTTATTGTTACAGGAAATGATTTAGGAATGAATACGCCGGGAGGTTTTGGACAATATATTTCAGTTCCTGCGAATTGGGTTGTGAAGCTGCCTGATGGATTGACACTGAAAGAAGCTATGATCATAGGAACTGCAGGTTTTACAGCCGGCGTTCAGCTAACCCGATTGACGGAGTTGGTAAAGCCTGATATGGGCAAAATTCTAGTTTCTGGAGCTACCGGTGGTGTCGGATCTGTCGCTATTTCAATATTGCATAAATTAGGCTATTCTGTTGCTGCCATTTCGGGAAAAGAGCAAGAACATGATTTTTTAAGGAATTTAGGAGCAGATGAAATCATTTCACGAGCTGATTTTGAGGTAGCCGATAAACGACCTATGTTGTCGGCAAAATACGCCGGAGCGATTGATACAGTTGGAGGTGTGATTTTGGAAAATATCTTGAAAGTATTACAACCGCTTGGAGCAGTAGTTACTTGTGGAAGTGTTTCTTCCACTCAGTTGAATACCACTGTTTTTCCATTTATTCTGCGTGGCATTTCGTTGATAGGCGTTTCTTCACAGAATTATCCATTAAATCCAAGAAAAGAAGTTTGGAAAAAACTAAGTGCAGACTGGAAACCGGATAATTTGATGGAAATTTATAACGAGATTACAATTGATGGAATAAACGATGCCGTAAAAATGATATTGCAAGGGAAACTGAAAGGGCGGACAGTTATAAATATGCTATAATAAAAAGATATAATAAAAACTAATTAAAGTGTTTGATTGTTAGTTTTAAAAAGAGTTGATTTTTAGTTTTTCAGCACTTATAAAAATGTTATAATTACATATCTTTTTATTCGAAATTCTTTTATTAATCAAAAAAAAAATGCAAATTTGCAACATTATTATAATTGCATTTTCTCTTTATTAACATCCTTACTTCTAATGGCTTTAGCAAACGAGAATTATTTAAAGACTCCTGAAATTTCATACTTTGACGAAATTGAAAAGCGCGTTAATGCCTATAAAATCACACACCCAAATTCGAAATTAATCCGTTTAGGTTTAGGAGATGTAACACGTCCGTTGCCAACTGAGGTTATTTTAGCTATGCGTCGAGCTGTTGACGAAATGGCTCATTCAGAAACTTTTAGAGGGTATGGTCCTCCGCAAGGTTATGATTTTCTGATTGATAAAATCTTGAAAGATTATCGGACAATGGGAGTTACTTTGGACAAGGAAAGCGTGTTTGTGAGTGATGGAGCAAAATCGGATATAGGAAATATTGGACATGTGTTGGGTCGGGATAATATAATCGCGATTACTGATCCGGTTTATCCTGTTTACGAAAATGCAACTATAATGAGCGGTAGAGCAGGAACGATCAACGATGAAGATCAAAAATGGAGTAACATTGTTTATTTAAAGTGCACGGCTGAAACTAACTTTCTTCCGGAACTGCCTAACGAGAAGGTTGATATAATTTATTTATGCAATCCGAACAATCCGACTGGAACTGTTTTAAATAAATTAGAACTAAAGAAATGGATTGATTATGCTATTGAACATCAAAGTATTATTGTTTACGATGGAGCTTATCAGGCCTACATAAACGAGCCGGATGTACCAAAAAGCATATACGAAATAAAAGGAGCAAAAAAAGTTGCAATTGAAATAAAAACATATTCTAAATCTGCCGGATTTACAGGATTGCGATGTGGATATACTATTTTCCCGAAAGAGTTGATGGTTTACACGAGAATGGGCGAACAAGTTCCGTTGCTTGAGTTGTGGAGCAGACGCAAGTCAAATTATACAAATGGTGTTTCTTACATTGTTCAGCGTGGTGCCGAGGCAATTTACACCCGAAAAGGAAAGCAGGAATCAATTGATATGGTGAATTATTACCTTAAAAATGCAACAATTATTCGTCAGGAACTAAGAGCAATGGGATATGAAACTTATGGAGGTGTTAGTTCTCCATATGTATGGTTTAAGATTCCGGATGATCAAACATCATGGAAGTTTTTTCAACAATTGCTGTACGATTATAAAATTATAGGAACTCCGGGAATAGTATTTGGAGCTTCCGGCGAAAATTATATGAGATTTACAGGCTTTGGGAGTCGCGAGGAAACTGTTGAAGCGATGGATAGACTCCGTCATGGATAGTTAAATTGATTTTATAAAAATTAAAATTCAAGCTTATGTGTGGAATTGTAGGTTACATTGGAAATAAACAAGCATATCCTATTCTTATTAAAGGGTTACAACGTCTGGAATATAGAGGATATGACAGTGCCGGTATTGCACTTTTGAACGACGATAAGTTAAATGTTTATAAAGCAAAAGGAAAAGTTTCTGATTTAGTAAGGTTTGCAGAACAACAGAACGTGAATGGAACTATTGGTATTGCTCACACTCGCTGGGCAACACACGGAGAGCCTAACACGATCAACGCTCACCCGCATTATTCGCAATCGGAAGAATTGGCTTTAATTCACAATGGCATTATTGAAAATTATGCCGTCCTGAAAGAAGGTTTAAAAGAGCATGGCTATACTTTTTATAGTCAGACTGATACTGAAGTTTTAATTCAGTTGATAGAATACATTAAGAAATCAAATAATATTGATTTGTCAACGGCTGTTCAATTGGCTTTGAATCAGGTTGTTGGGGCTTATGCCATTGCTGTAATTGAAAAAGGACGACCTGATATAATTGTAGCTGCGCGAAAAGGCAGCCCATTAGTTGTTGGGATTGGCGAAGATGAATTTTTTCTTGCTTCCGATGCAACTCCTATCATTGAGTTTACGAATAAAGTTGTTTATGTAGGCGAAGAAGAAATTGTTACGCTGGAACGTAATAAGAGCTTGAAAATAAGAACAATTGCAAATGTGGAAAAAACGCCGGAAATAATGAAACTCGAAATGACGTTAAGTCAGTTGGAGAAAGGTGGTTATCCGCATTTTATGATTAAGGAAATTTTCGAACAACCAAAGACACTTAGCGATAGTATGCGTGGTCGTGTAAATATTGACGAAAATAACATAACTCTTGCCGGGTTTATTGATAATAAGGAAAAATTCCTGAAAGCAAAACGTATTATTATTACTGCTTGCGGAACATCGTGGCATGCTGGTCTTATTGGAAAATATGCTATCGAAGAATTTGCCCGCATTCCTGTAGAGGTCGAATATTCTTCCGAATTTCGTTATAGAAAGCCGGTGATTAATTCAGATGATTTGGTTATTGCCATATCGCAATCGGGCGAAACTGCCGATACTTTGGCTGCTGTTGAACTGGCAAAATCGCACGGTGCATTTATTTTTGGCATTTGCAATGTGGTTGGCTCGTCTATTCCGCGTAATACCCACTCTGGATGTTATACTCATGCCGGTCCAGAGATTGGGGTGGCTTCGACAAAAGCCTTTACCGCTCAGGTAA
>JBBIID010000121.1:7214-8212 GCA_037446675.1 Paludibacter sp. | reverse complement strand
CTTCGGACTGGGTATTAATACCGGTGAATACATTCAAGCAGACTATGTTCGTAACTGGGACGTAAATTCCGGTTTTGAATATTGGCCATACGATAATATTCGCAGGGCAAATTATTTTATCGAAAATTTACCTATTAAAGCTGCTGATGCTGGAATTGATTCTACAAAAATAAAAGCATGGTTGGGAGAAGCTCTTTTCTGCCGTGCATACTACTACTTTGGTTTAGTTAAACGCTATGGCGGTGTTCCAATTATCAAAATAGCACAGGATCCTACAACACCCGATCAGGAATCTTTGAAAGTATTTCGGAACAAAGAAGAAGAAGTTTACGACTTCATAAGTGAAGACTTGCAAAAAGCTATAGAGTATTTACCTGAAACCAGTGCCAGCGGAAGAGCAAATAAATACGTTGCAGCAGCTTTAAAGTCAAGAGCTATGTTATTTGCCGGTTCAATCGCCAGATATGGAGTAAACAGTTACATTGGCACACCTGCTCAAACAGCAGGTCTTGTAGGAATTCCGGAAGAAAGAGCTTTGGATTATTTCCAACAAAGTTATGATGCGGCTGTATTGCTGGAGGGCAAGTATGAGCTTTACAATGTAAATTCTGATAAAGTTCAAAATTATGTCGATCTATTTTTAGATAAAAGCAGTCGCGAAAATATATTTATCAAAGATTTTGTCTATATGGATAATCTGGAAGGCTCGCGTCATAGCTGGGATGCATTAAATTCTCCTAAACAAATGACAAACACCTACGGATCATGTATTCAACCAACGTTGGATTTAATCGAATTATTTGGTGAAGTTAAAGTTGATGATGAAAATGGAGAGCCAATACGTTTCGACAAGCGTTCGGATCTTTTAGCAACTCTGGATCCACGACAAAGAGCTATAGCATATTTCCCCGGCGAAGAATTTAGAGGAATGGAAATAGATGTGCAGGCCGGAATTTACACTACCAATTATTCTGCAACAGCCACTCCACGAACAGCTT
>JBBIID010000121.1:0-7174 GCA_037446675.1 Paludibacter sp. | reverse complement strand
CAAAGAATACCGAATCATGGGATTAAGCGGAATGGGAAGTTCCGAAGCCACAAGAAGTGGGTTATTCATGAGAAAATATATGAATTATAAAATGCCTCTTGTAGATGTCAACCTATGGAAATCGACTCAGTATTGGATTGATATGAGATATGCTGAAGTGCTTTTAAATCGTGCAGAAGCAGCATACGAAATAGGAACTGATGAGATGAAGGCAGATGCTTTAACTCAGATAAATGCTATTCGTGAAAGAGGTGGAGCTTCTTTGTATAATTCGGCAACCTTGAACATTGATGAAATACGGTTGGAACGCAGACGCGAACTTGCATTTGAAAATCAGACATGGTGGGATTTGAGACGTTGGAGAATTGCCGACAAGTTAATTCACGATGTGCAATACCACGCACTTTACCCATATTACTTGCTGAAAGAAGATAAATATATCTTCAAAAAAGATCTTGAGTTCCACAAAGCTCACTACACTTTTGGACTACAGCAATATTATGAACCTATCCCTGGAGGTGAAATAGGCAAAAATCCGAATTTGCTCCCAAACAACCCATTATATTAATTATAAAAAAAGAATACAAATGAAAAATATAATAAGACTTGCAATATACCTGCTTCTGATTATTGTAAATTACTCTTGTTTGGGTGAGATTGACAATTATCCGGAACCAAAGGAGACATTGAAAGGCACAATAATCGATAAATATACGGGTGAACCCATGCTTACCGAAACCGGAGGGTTACGAATAAAACTGGAAGAGCTCAGCTGGAGTGCAACTCCTACTCCACAGTATTTTAGCAACAAACAAGATGGAACTTACTTTAATTCCAGAATTTTTAAAGGTCACTACAGAATTACAGCCGAATCTGGGCCATTCATTCCATTAACCGATACTGTAGAAGTAGATATTAATGGTGTAACAACACACGATTTTGTAGTGGAACCTTATTTGCACTTAAATATTAGCGATTTACAAATTGTAGATACAACTTTCACTGTGAAATTCTACATTTCAAGTGAGACAAACATGTATCCTGTGTTGGACGCTAAGGTTTTTGTAAACAATACATCATTTGTTGGAGATGGAGCAAAAATTCAGGACTACTCATCTCAAATAATCGACCTATCAACTACTGTAAGCGAACTGGTATATCTCACAGAATACTCCTTTAAAGTGACTGAGTTGAAAAGAGGACGCACTTACTACATGCGCGTCGGAGCTAGAGTGGATGATCCAATAGCTAAAAAGTACAATTACTCCGAAATAAGGGAAATAAAAATTCCGTAATCACAACTTGGAGGGAAGAAATCTTCCCTCCTAATATTTCTTATCCTTAAATTAACATCAATTTTATTATGAAAGCAAAAAAATTTACTCTTTTTTTTATGACAGGTGCATTTTGTCTTTTTAGCACTTCGCTCTCTGCTAAAGACATTTACGCAAATGCGGCAGATGGGAATGACGCCAATGATGGATTGACACCTGAAAGTTCAGTCGAAACCGTTGCTCAAGCTTATGCTTTGGCAAGCGATGGCGACATTATTAAACTGACTGGAACATTTTACTTCGAAGCTGAAATCTCGCTCGAAAAATCCATCACTATTGAAGGTCTGAATGAAACAAATGCTATTCTGGATGGACAAGGAGCTTGTCGTTTCTTCACTCTTAAAAACAATGCTACATTCAAAAACATAACATTCCAAAATGGTTATGCAACAGAAGGTGGGGCTTTCTATATGCCAATTGGTTTTTGGCGCGCCATGAATTTCACCGATTGTGTATTTGATGGTAATAGCGCTGGAGGACAAGGTGGAGTATTCAGAATGATTACTTACGGCGGAACGGATTTATTAAAAATAAATCGCTGTCTGTTTATAAACAACTTTTCCGGTGACCATGGTGGCGTTTTTTCATATATTCCTGAAGGAGGAGACCCTGTGGGAAACAAAGCCACTTTGTCGATAAGTAACTCAACTTTTACACTTAATAAGAACAATGGTGGCGTTGGAGGTATCATGTTCGTAGGAGGTGGAGCTACCGCGTGGGCGACATTTAACTTTAGTAATATTACCGTTTCCGGAAATTCTGATTTTGAGAATACCTCGGGGAATCAAACTGGTTTTGTATTTATGAGTGGCGCAACTACAGTAAATATCAACAACTCAATTATTGAAGGAAACCCCTTGCAAAACGGTGATTTTTCAGATTTATGCTTTGATGCAACTCCAACAGCTCTTACAATAAAAAATTCAATAGTTGGCCACGTCACAGTTTGGGGAGTTACTGTTGACCCTGTAAACTTTACCGCTACCGAAAGCACAGTTAATAGTTCTAAAATAAAAATGGATGCTCTTGTTGCCGGGTTAGGTACTTTTAATGGAACTTACTTTCCACTTACGTCAGAATCTCTTGCATACGATTATGGAAAAATGAGTAATCTCCCTACTGAACTTAACTCAGACCAACTCGGTGAAGCCCGCACAAATACAAGCTATACATCGGCTGGAGCAGTTGAGTTCTATCATGATGTCCCCTCAGAAGTAAAGAATCCTGTTGTCAAACCCGAAATTCTATCTGCAAGAAATCAGATTACAATAAACACCAAACATTCCGAAGTGGAAATTTATGCTGTAACAGGAATTTTAGTACACAAATCAACGATTAACGAAAGTGAAACAATTCACTTGGAATCAGGAATTTACTTTGTAAAATCAGTTTCAGGACTTAATAAATCCATCACTAAGGTTATTGTAAAATAATAGATAACAGGGAGAGCAAATAACTCTTACTTAAATTAAATCTTTTATCAATATTAAAACTATAATTATTATGAAAACAAAAAAAATTACTCTTTTCTTAACCGCCTATGCAGTTTGCTTATCCAGCTTTACCATTTCGGCAAAAGATATTTTTGCCAATGCTGCAACAGGTGCCGACACTAACGATGGTCTTACTTCTGAGACTGCTGTCGCAACCGTTGCACAAGCTTATGCTTTAGCTGAAGCTGGTGATGTGATCAAATTAGATGGTACATTTCTTTTTGAAGAAAGTCAGATTTCTCTTGAAAAAGCACTAACCATTGAAAGTGCAGGAGAAGCAAAAGCAATTTTAGATGGAGATAACTCATTTTATTTTTTCGATGTAAAAAGTTCAGTTACATTTAAAAATCTAACTTTTGCCAACGGTTACGGTGGTGATGGTGGTGCATTAAATATTCCACTAGGTTTTGAACGCAATGTTGTAATTGAAGATTGTTTATTTACAGGTAATGAAGCTGGTAACCGTGCCGGAGCTATTTGGTGTCAAACTTATGGTCTACCCGACAAGTTAACAATTAACCGCTGTGCTTTTGTAAATAATCTGGCTGGAGGCCACGGTGGTGTAATTGCTTTCATTCCTGAAGGTGGCGAAACTAATAGAGCTGTATTGAATATTTACAACTCAACATTTGCACAAAACAGCAACCTACAAGGTGGAGGCGGTGTATTATTTGTTGATGGAGGAGCGACAAATTATTCCACCTACAATATAATAAATTCTACTATTGCAGGCAACAACGGTGGCGATAATGGTGGAAATTGCCCAGGTATTAGATTTATCGGAGATGCAATGAGTGTAAACATTAAAAACTCAATTATTGAAGGAAACACTGCTTCTGATGGAAACTATTACGATATAAGCTTCTTAAATCCACCTGTTGCTTTAACTATCCAGAACTCAATTGTTGGAAATGTTACAGTTAACGGTGGAACTATTGATGCTTCAACATTTGTAGCTGTAGGAAGCAATGTAAATAATATGACCGGAACAAATCCTTCGGTAGCAGGACTTGGAGAATTTGTCGATAATCATTATATGCTTACATCGGAATCTCTTGCTTATAATTTTGGTAAGATGCAGAATGTAACTTCGGAAACTATCGTAGATCAATTAGGTCATACTCGTTCCGACGAAACATTATGTTCTGCCGGAGCAGTAGAGTTCTACAGCTTTACAGTTTCCGGTCTTAAAGAAAATACGGTTCCAAATTCCAGTATTTTCTCTACAAAAGGTGAAATCAAAGTTAAAGCAGAAAATGCATATGCAAAAGTTTATAATATTTCCGGAATCTTAATCAGTAGTTTCGAGGTAAAAGGTTCGGCTACGTTCAAAGCTGAAGCTGGCGTATATGTTGTACGTTTGGAATCAGGCATGAACAGATCAACAGCAAAGGTATTAGTTAATTAATATATTGTTCCTTATAGCTCTTTATGCAACTTTAGGTTGCATAAAGAGCTATACATTTTTACAAGAACATTTCAATTTGATATTGTCTAGTTCAACATCTTACTATTCATATTTAGGTTAATCATTTTTCTATCTATTTCTGGATTTCAATCATTCTATTTATCAGATCTAGATCTTAAATCTCTAATATATAATGAAAAACAAAATATTTACGATTCTTTGCATTTTAACCATACAATTATCAATCCACGCAGAGGTTTCAAACAATAACTGGTATGTAGGTAACACAAAAGCAGGCGCCTGGATTCAATTTAAAAAAGTATGGTTATCAGCTGGTTCGTACCGATTTACGACTAGAGCTGTTGCCAAAACCGAAGGAAAAACCGTCAAGTTACAATTAAACGGGACTGATCTTAATCAGGGTGTGGCAATACCATCAAACTCAAACAACGAATTTCAGTTAGTTCATCTTGGCTCAAAACAATTAACAACAGGCTATTATGATATAAAGCTTGTATTTGAAACAGGAGATGTTAACTGCGATATGATTTTTATCAAAAAAAATACAAGTACATCTACATCGGTTCTATCCGATGACATAAAATACTCTGTCGATTTTAGTAAAAAACCGCTAATGGCACCAATTGGAGGCGTTAGTTTTGGTACTGCTTATTTAGCCAAAGGAGGAGATACCGGCGATGAAGCAATGTGGACAGATAATGCAAACAGACAGTATTCCAGAAAACAAATGCTATCGTGGTACAAGCAGCAAATCTACGCTTATTCTTGGCCAATCAGCGATGAAGCACAAGATATACTCGTTCAGGAATACGTAGAATCAAAAGTAGCCGTGATTTATGCTCACGGACGCGGCGAATTAGACACCAACTACCAGATTGAAGACAGAGGCTATGCTCCCGGCATAGGCGGAATGGGCTGTATGCAAAACAAGAAATTGGTTGATGCTATAAAACGAAACGAATTCGCACGCAATAACATAAAATTTGCTTTTTTTTCGGATAATGCCGTTTTCCCTCTCGCCTGTAAAGAATATCTGAAAAAAACAATGAATTGGGGCGATGCAGAATGTCAGGAATTTATTTGGAATTATATTTTCAAAAAATGGTATTCAACGATTCCAAGCGATATGTTATTTCAGGTAAGTTCAGGAACTGTGCCTATTCAGCTTTGGTCGGCAAATGCAAACTACGATTATTCCACATCAGATTCCAAAATATATGAATTTCTAAAATATATCGAAGGAAAAATGAAATCTGAGTTTAACCTCAATGTGGCATGGGTACTCGATGGAACTTTCATGAGTAGAGACCCAAGAACAACGGCCTTAGCCTGGGGAAAACAAGGTTGGTTCATTTGGGGACAAAATGTTACTCAAATGGTGGAAATCAATGGGCGCAAATTTGCTTTCGCTTTAAATGGCGGAAGATTGCCATTGCGCAATGTTTGGTTTAACGATTGGAATCCGACCACCAACACCGGAACACATAGCGACAACACAAATGACTATCATATTTCATCTTTACTCCCGAACGGCAGTCCAATCATCCGTTCAATTTATCAGAATGCTGTAAATCAATCGGCAGAATGGGTCGTTATGGAAAGCTGGTGGGATTGGTACGAAGGTTCCATTTTCTGTCGCAGCGAAAATCCTGAACATGCATATCCCAACCAATATTTATCACTTATTCGAGAATTCAGTGATAGAAATTCAGAATCTATTTTACTCGAAGCCGAAGGATGCGACGACTTTTCATCTTTATCTACCGGCAATAAAGGTGGCGCTTATCGTTTGCATTGGTATAAAAATTTAGACAAAGACATGATAGATGCCGACTTATCCGTCGACCTTGACATTTTCCGCCCACTACATAAAATTGGTTCAATCACGAACCAAGGCACGCCCACAACAAAATTGAAAGATTTCTCCGTCGGATTCTACGATGTTTGGGGAATTACCGATGCGGGAAAAGTATATTGCCACGAAGCAGATGGAATTCCTGCTAATTCATGGAAAGCAGCAAGAACCGCCACAAATATGAACGTAAAAAGTATTTCATTGGGCGGATATAGCGCATGGGGAATTTCTTCTACCAATCGTGCAATTGCTTGTAGCCTGAGTCCAAATCAATCAACAGAAAGAAGTAGCTCGTGGCAAACAAAGACAGATGCTATAACAGTTATTTCCGTTGCCACTACTTTGAAAGAAGTTTTTGGAATCGATGCCGAAGGAAATGTATATTACAAAGACCTGAGTGGACGTAAGCCTTGGAAACTAATTGAAGGAGGAAAACTGAAGTCAATAACTGCTGACGATGCTTTTGTATGGGGTTTTGGCATGGACAATACACTAAAAAGATTTTCAATTCAATCAAAATCCGATTGGGCAACGATTGACAATCCATACAACCTGACTAAAATTGATGCCGGTGCAAACGAAGTTTGGGGTATCAACGATCAAAAAGACGTATATCGCATTAGTTCTTCCGGTTGGGGAGAATGGGAGAAAGTGCTTAGCGGGTACATAAACCTGAGCGTTGGAGTCGAATACGTTTGGTTGCAAGATGCAGAAGGAACAATGTATAGCTGCAAACTAGAAGGTTTTGAACCTCGCTCATTCTTTAGTTTAGCTCAAAGTGACCCCAATAGAGTTGAAGATATTGCTGCTCCTGAAAAAGGAATAAAACTTTTCGACAATCCATTTTCCGACCAATTGAGAGTCAGTATAACCGCTGAAAATACGCTTCCATTGAAAATGAATATCCTTAATTCGAAAGGACAAATTATGATAAGCAAAACCTTTGAGCCACAAAATGGAGTCCATGTGTACATGCTGGATCATTTATCCAATATCGCTCAGGGTCTTTACCTCTTATCAGTAGAAATAGGTGATCAGAAACAAATTTTTAAGATAATAAAAA
>JBBIID010000120.1:0-8217 GCA_037446675.1 Paludibacter sp. | reverse complement strand
AAAAGTCTGAGCGATTGGTTGAAAGAAAACAAAGTTCCGGGAATTTTTGGAGTGGATACACGTGAGCTGACAAAACTGGTTCGCGAGAAAGGAACTATGAAAGGTAAACTCGTTTTCCCTGATGGCGAAGATATCGAGTTTATCAACCCGGATGATGAAAATCAAATAGCGAAAGTAAGCTGCGACGAAGTAATCACTTACGGTGAAGGTTCGAAAAAAGTGGTTTTGGTGGATTGCGGTGTGAAGCACAATATTATTCGTTGCCTTCAAAAGCGAGATACAACAGTAATTCGAGTTCCATGGGATTACGACTTCAATCAACTGGAATTTGATGGATTATTTATCTCGAATGGTCCCGGTGATCCTGCTTATGCTACTTCTACTGTTGAAAACATTCAAAAGTTTATGCAAACCGGAAAGCCTATTTTTGGTATTTGCATGGGAAACCAGCTTTTGTCAATTGCAGGTGGGGCAAAAACGTATAAATTGAAATATGGTCACCGTAGTCACAATCAGCCGGTACAGTTGGCCGGAACTCAAAGAGCATTCATTACTTCTCAAAACCATGGTTTTGCGGTTGATAATAAAACCTTGAGTACCGATTGGGAACCGCTTTTTGTAAATATGAACGACAATACCAACGAAGGTATTCGTCATAAAACGATGCCTTGGTTCTCAGCTCAGTTCCACCCGGAAGCATCTTCAGGCCCAACTGACACCGAATTTCTTTTCGATGTATTTCTTAAAACACTTGATGGTTTTAAGAAGCCGATTGTTGAAATGATCGAAGAAGAAATCGATGCTCGATTGGTTACAAAACAAGAATATAAAGGCGCGGAAAAAGGAACCATCAAAAAAGTATTGGTACTTGGCTCGGGAGCTTTGAAAATTGGTGAAGCCGGTGAGTTTGATTATTCCGGATCTCAGGCGTTGAAAGCGCTGAAAGAAGAAGGAATCGAAACTGTTTTGATCAATCCGAACATTGCAACTGTACAAACTTCGGAAGGTATTGCTGATAAGGTGTACTTCCTGCCTGTTACGCCTGATTTCGTTGAACGCGTGATCGAAAAAGAGCGCCCGGATGGAGTTTTCCTTTCGTTCGGAGGACAAACTGCATTGAACTGCGGTGTGGCTCTTTATAAAGACAAAGTATTTGAAAAATATGGAGTTCGCGTACTTGGAACGCCTGTACAATCGATTATAGATACCGAAGACCGTGAGATTTTCAACCAGAAATTATCGGAAATCGGTGTGAAATATATCAAAAGTGAAGCGGTAACTAACTTCGAAGATGCCAAACGTGCCGCAAACGAACTGGGTTATCCGGTAATTGTGCGTGCTGCTTATGCGTTGGGTGGTTTGGGTTCAGGTTTCTGCGACAACGACGAAGAATTACAGGTAATCGTTGAAAAAGCATTTTCATATTCACCTCAAGTATTGGTGGAGAAATCGCTGAAAGGTTGGAAAGAAATCGAATACGAAGTAGTTCGCGACCGTTACGACAACTGTATTACGGTTTGTAATATGGAAAACTTCGATCCGCTCGGAATTCACACCGGTGAAAGTATCGTAGTTGCTCCTTCGCAGACGCTTACCAACAGTGAATATCACAAGCTTCGCGAATTGGCAATCCGCATCATCCGCCATATTGGTATCGTGGGTGAATGTAACGTACAATATGCGTTTGACACCGAATCGGAAGACTATCGCGTAATCGAGGTAAATGCCCGTTTGAGTCGTTCTTCGGCGTTGGCTTCGAAAGCAACCGGTTATCCGCTGGCATTTGTGGCAGCTAAACTTGGTCTAGGCTACGGACTTCCTGAATTGAAAAACTCGGTAACAAAAGATACTTCAGCATTCTTCGAGCCAGCTCTTGACTATATCGTATGTAAAATTCCTCGTTGGGATTTGGGTAAATTCCAGGGCGTTAGTCGTCAATTGGGTTCAAGCATGAAATCCGTTGGTGAAATCATGGCTATCGGACGTACCTTCGAAGAAGTGATTCAGAAAGGTATCCGTATGATTGGTATGGGAATGCACGGATTCGTGGCGAACAAGGATTTTGTTGTCGAAGATCTGGATAAAGCATTGAACGAACCAACTGATCGTCGTATTTTCTATCTGGCTCAGGCTCTGGAAAGTGGTTACACGGTAGATCGTTTGCACGAATTGACCAAAATCGACCGTTGGTTCTTGCACAAACTGGATCGTATCAAGAAAATCGAAAAAGAACTGGCGGCAACTATCTCGTTGGAAACTCTTGAAGATGAATTGCTGAAAGAAGCGAAAATTGCCGGTTTCTCCGATTTTCAGATTACCCGTTTGGTAACAAAATGTAGCAGAGACGATATGGACGATCAAATTAAAGTGACTCGTGCACATCGTAAAAGCCGCGGTATCGTTCCGGTTGTAAAACAGATTGATACGTTGGCGGCTGAATATCCTGCGCAAACAAATTATCTGTATCTGACTTATAGCGGTGTGGCTGGCGATATGAAATATCTGGGCGATCATCGTTCTGTTGTGGTACTTGGTTCGGGAGCTTACCGTATCGGCTCTTCGGTTGAGTTCGACTGGTGTGGTGTAAATGCACTGATGACTATTCGCAAAGAAGGTCTACGTTCGGTAATGATCAACTACAATCCTGAAACGGTTTCGACCGACTACGATATGTGCGACCGTCTGTACTTTGATGAGTTGAGTTTTGAGCGCGTAATGGATATTATGGAGTTGGAAAATCCAATGGGAACTATCGTTTCTACCGGAGGTCAGATTCCAAATAACCTTGCCATGAAACTGGCTGACGCAAAAGTAAATATTCTCGGAACTCAGGCTATTGATATCGACCGTGCTGAAGATCGTCATAAATTCTCTTCCATGCTTGATGAATTGGGTATCGACCAGCCAAGATGGAAAGAGTTGACCACTTTCGAAGATGTAAACGATTTCGTAAAAGAAGTTGGATTCCCTGTATTGGTTCGTCCTTCTTATGTGCTTTCGGGTGCGGCAATGAACGTTTGCCACGATGCTTCACAACTTGAAAACTTCCTGAATCTGGCAACTGAGGTTTCAAAAAAACACCCGGTCGTAGTTTCGGAATTTCTTGAAAGATGTAAAGAAATCGAGATTGATGCAGTGGCTGAAAACGGTGAAGTGTTGGTTTATGCCATTTCGGAACACGTTGAGTTTGCCGGAGTTCACTCTGGTGATGCAACGACTCAGTTCCCTCCACAAAAGATTTATGTGGAAACAATCCGTCGCATTAAGAAAATTGCGAGCGAAATTGCCAAATCACTTAATATATCCGGTCCATTCAACATTCAGTTCCTGGCGAAAGAAAATTATATCAAAGTAATTGAATGTAACTTGCGTTCGTCGCGTTCGTTCCCGTTTGTTTCAAAAGTGTTGAAACTGAACTTTATCGAACTGGCAACAAAAGTTATGTTGGGCTTACCGGTTGAAAAACCTGAAAAATCTGCGTTCGATTTGGATTATGTAGGTATCAAAGCTTCTCAGTTCTCATTCCACCGTTTGCAACAGGCCGACCCTGTTTTAGGTGTTGATATGGCTTCGACCGGAGAGGTGGGTTGTATAGGAGATGACTTTTCGGAAGCAATCCTGAAATCGTTACTTTCTGTAGGTTTCAGAATTCCTAAAAAACGCATTTTGATCTCTTCAGGGGAAACAAAATCGAAAGTGGAATTGCTTGATGCATGTGAATTGCTTCAGAAAAAAGGATTCGAGTTGTATGCGACTCGCGGATCACAGAAATTCCTTGCTGAAAATGGAATTGAAGCAACTGCCGTTCAATGGCCTGACGAAGAAGGTTATTTCAATGTAAAAACCATGTTGTCGAATAAACAGTTTGATTTGGTGGTGAATATCCCGAAAGATACAACTGAACGCGAATTGCGCAACGATTACACGATTCGTCGTGGTGCTATCGACTTCAATATCCCATTGTTGACCAATGCCCGTTTGGCTTCAGCTTTCATTACAGCTTTCTGTAGCATGGAAGTGGAAGATATCAAGATTAAGAGCTGGGATGAGTATTGATTCTGAATTGATCTGATAAATTATAAATAAATATCGCCGTTTGCAGAAATGTAAGCGGCGATATTTATTTTGTAGAAGTAATATTAATGGCATAAAAAAATCGGGCAATTCAAAATTATTTGAATTGCCCGATTTTTTTAAATAAATGTGCGCAGAATGAGACTCGAACTCACACACCGTAACCGGCACTACCCCCTCAAAGTAGCGTGTCTACCAATTTCACCATCTGCGCAAAATGCTGTAAAAAATAAAGTGCCCAAAACAGGACTCGAACCTGCACAGCCTTACGACCACTAGTCCCTGAAACTAGCGTGTCTACCAATTCCACCATTTGGGCAATTGTGATAGAAAGTTTTTATGGCGAAAAAAAGCGAAACACGTTTGTTTCGCTTTTTTTTTCTCTGAGCGAAAAACGGGACTCGAACCCGCGACCCCGACCTTGGCAAGGTCGTGCTCTACCAACTGAGCTATTTTCGCAAATTGTGTAGCAATTAAAAACGGAACTTTATCTGTTTTGTTTAAATGCGGTGCAAAGATAGTGCGTTTTTGATAATTTGCAAATATCTAGAATAAAAAACTTCAAAAAATAAGTAAATTGAACGTTATCTGTTCATTAATTCAGGATGTTACTTATGAAATTTATATAATAGATGTTGTAATAAATTTTTTAAACAACGTAATTCAACGGTTAATTGGTGTGTTTGTAGTAATTTTGTCGCTTTAAAACAAATATACAATGGACGAAATAAGTAAATCCGATAAAAAGATACTGCATACTATTCAAGCGAAGTTCAGAAAAGGTATAAACGATTACCGGCTCATTGAGGATAATGACCATATTCTTATCGGACTTTCGGGAGGAAAAGATTCTTTGGCACTAGTTGAATTGCTGGGTGAGAAAATGAAAATTTTTGTTCCCCGCTTTAAACTCACAGCAGTTCATATTTCAGTCGAAAATATTAATTACGAATCGGATTTGACTTATTTGTCGGATTATGCCAAGCAATTTGATGTGCCTTTTGTACAGCGTACCACAAAGTTTGACGATGCGAGAGAAAGCGGAAAATCTACCTGCTTTTTATGCTCGTGGCATCGCCGAAAAGCGCTTTTCGATGTGGCACGCGACTTGGGATGCAATAAAATTGCCTTAGGGCATCATCTAGATGATATTACAGAGACTCTGCTGTTAAACCTTTTTTATCAGGGTGCATTTGCAACGATGCCTCCAAAACTGAAAATGGATAAATTCGATATGACCATTATTCGTCCATTGGCGCTGGTATCGGAAAAAGAGATGAAAGAAATGGAACGCATAAGGAAATATAAAAAACAGGTGAAAAATTGCCCGTTCGAAAAAGATTCGTCGCGGCGCGATGCAAAAAATCTGATCACAGAGTTGGAAAAATGGAATCCGGATGTTCGGAAAAGCATTTGGTCAGCAATGGAAAACATAAAAGAGGATTATTTGCCGAAAAAAGAAAAATTGAAATGATTCACAAATCTGAATAATATATGAAAATAGCTGCTACCGTTCTGTTGCTGGTAACTTCGAATATTTTTATGACTTTTGCCTGGTATGGACATTTAAAAATGAGAGAATTCAAATGGTTCGAATCATTGCCGCTTGTCGTTGTCGTTTTAATTAGTTGGGGAATTGCTCTGTTTGAGTATTTTTTTCAGGTTCCTGCAAACAGAATTGGTTTCAGGGAAAATGGAGGACCGTTTTCGTTACTCCAGCTAAAGGTAATTCAGGAAGTGATAACATTAGTTGTTTTTACAATTTTTTCGTTGGTTTTGTTCAAAAATGAAACCTTTCGGTGGAATCATTTGTTAGGATTTATATTTTTGATACTGGCAGTGTACTTTATTTTTAAAAAGTAATTTCTTTCTGAACGATACTTTTTTTCTCTCAGTATAAAGGTCGTTTTAATTTTTTCTATCAACAATAATTTAGCTACATTTGCAAATAAACAATTGCTTATGAAAAATGTATTTGCGTTATCGCTTGTTTGTTTTATTTCTCTTTTTGCGATAACAAATCTTTATGCCATTCGAGCCACGCCGTACCCGATAGAAGTAAAGCAAAATGATGGTACGACCATAACGATACGTTTACAGGGAAATGAATTTTTTCATTATAAAACTACGCTTGATGGTTATATACTTACGCCGGATAAAGATGGCGTTTTAATGTATGCTTTAGTCGACAAGAATGGAGTAATCACAAACTCGGCAATTAAGGCAAGAAATATTGAAAATAGAACGGCTACAGAGCGGAGCTTTTTAAGTAAAATAAAGCCTAATATTAATCTTACCAATGTTCTTACTCTCCGAAAATCGATAAAATCATCCGTGCTGCAAAAAGCGACTGCTGCAATTCCCGCAAAGAGCTATCCATTGAGCGGAACGCCTAAATCGTTGGTAATTCTTGTGAATTTTAAGGATGTTTCATTTATTACTCCCAATCCCCAAACAGCTTTTACAAATTTGTTGAATGAGTCCGGTTATAGTCAGAATGGAGCCACAGGTTCGGCGCGCGATTTTTTTCGTGACAATTCAATGGGTAATTTTAGTCCCGAATTCGATGTGGTAGGTCCTTTCACATTGCCTGATTCAATGGTTTATTATGGTGGCAATGATGGTGCTGGAGAAGATATAAAACCTTGGCAGATGGTGATAGATGCTTGCATGTTGGCAGCAAACAATGGAGTGGATTTTTCACAATACGATACAGACAATGATGGAAAAGTGGATAACGTTTTTGTTTATTATGCGGGTTATAATGAAGCAGAAGGAGCTTCGGCTAATACTGTGTGGCCACATAGATGGGAACTTGGATCGAGAAAGATTACGCTTAATGGGAAAATTATTGACGATTATGCCTGTACATCAGAGTTGAAAAATAAGTCAGGTTCTTCTATGTGTGGCATTGGAACATTCGTACATGAATTTGGCCATGTGTTAGGACTTCCTGATTATTATGCTACTGATGACGGAAAACAACAAACGTTATCGTATTGGAGTACTATGGATGCAGGACCGTATTTGAATGGAGGCCGTACTCCACCTTGCTATTCAGTATATGATCGTTTTTTCCTGGGTTGGCTTACGCCTGAAGAGCTCAAAGTTCCAGGTAAATATATTTTGGAAAGTCTGTCAACATCAAATAAAGGTTATATTATCACTGAAAAAGGAAATCATAATTTAGATGGAGCTAATCCTTCCCCAAGTGAGTTTTTTACTCTGGAAAACCGACAAAATGTGGGTTGGGACAAATTTCTTCCAGGACATGGAATGCTTGCTACGCATATTTATTATAATCCGACCACATGGGCGTATAATACTGTGAATAACGACCCTAAAGCAATGGGGGTCGATATCGTTGAGGCAGATAAAATTGCAAATGATTTGACTTTAGTTGGTGATCCTTTTCCTGGTGCAGCCAAGGTGACTACTTTTATACCTGTATTGAGAAATGGTACATCGCTGGAGACTAAGCCAATTAATCAAATTATGGAGAATGATAATGTGATTTCATTTTCTTTCATCGACTATTTTAATGAAAGTTTAGAACCTCCTTTTGCATTGAATGCTAAAGACATTACAATCGGAAGTTTTAAAGCTGAATGGGAATCTGTTGGGAATGCAAATGGGTATTATTTAACTGTTTATCATGTGGAAGATGGAACTTCTGAATTTACCGAAGGGTTTGATGAGGAAATAGTTCCGAATGGCTGGAAAATAAATACAAATAAATGGTCGGAATCGTCGGTATATAGTGGCAAAAAAACGCCGTCAGTCCAGTTTAGCAATTCTACCGATACTATTGTTACGGAGGAATACATACTTCCGGCCAGTAAATTGTCTTTTTATATTCGGTCACTTGGAGGGCTTAATGGAAAAGTTTATGTTGAGGCGAGCAACCAAACGGAATGGACGAAAGTTGATTCTATTCAAGTGACTTCTTCGCTGGCAGGAACAAAATCTTATACTTTTAATTCAAGCTCCAATTACACTCGTTTCCGATTTACCTATAAAAAATCAGTTGGGGATGTAGTAATCGATGACATAACTGTAGGTTTTGATAAGAAATTAGAGTTTGTAAAACAGGAATCGTGGACAACTGCTTTGTCTGATACCTTGATGAATTTGAACCCGGAT
>JBBIID010000119.1:5242-8247 GCA_037446675.1 Paludibacter sp. | reverse complement strand
AATTGCTTCCATAACATTACTATTTTTATTGTAACGCTATTTCAGGACGAGACATAATCATAAAAAAAAACGATTCAAAAAATTATCTTGAATCGTTCTTTATTTTGTTATTGAGAGTTTAGTGATTATATAAGATATTGTTCACTGATTGATCTGTGTTGTTGAACCCGTTGAATAGTGTCCGCAAACATATCTGAGATTGTTAAAATCTTCACTTTTGAACATTTACTGCAATCAAAAGGAATTGAATCGGTAAATGCAATTTCGGTAAGAGCTGATTGCATAATTCTTTCTGATGCCTTTCCTGACATAACTCCATGCGTAACAATTGCACGGACACTATTTGCTCCTCGGCTCATCATTAAATCAGCAGCTTTGCAAAGGGTACCTGCTGTATCAACCATATCATCAGTAATAATAACGTCTTTTCCTACTACATCACCAATAATTGTCATTTCACCCACTACATTTGCTTTTTCGCGAGTTTTATGGCAAATAACCATTGGTACACCTAAATGCTTTGAATATGATCCGGCACGTTTAGATCCACCAACGTCTGGTGAAGCAATTACCAAATTTTCGAGTTGTAATGATTTAATATAGGGCACAAAAATGGTCGAGCCATAAAGATGGTCGACCGGTACATCGAAAAACCCTTGAATTTGATCCGCGTGCAGATCCATAGTTATAATTCTGTCGACACCTGCAACGCTAAGCATATCGGCTATGAGTTTAGCGCCTATTGAAACACGAGGTTTATCTTTTCTGTCTTGTCGTGCCCAACCGAAATAAGGAATAACAGCAATGATTTTGTATGCCGAAGCTCTTTTTGCTGCGTCAATCATCAACAGTAATTCCATTAAATTATCCGAATTCGGAAATGTAGACTGGATAAGATAAATGTATTGACCGCGAATAGATTCTTCGTACGACACCGAGAACTCTCCATCAGAAAAATGCTCAATGTTCATTTGTCCTAGAGGAGTGTTTAGTGAGTTACAGATTTTTTCGGCCAATCTACGGGTGTTTGTACCTGAAAATACTTTAAAAGAGGGTTTAGAAACTTCCATGAGTTTTTTGTAATATTGTTTTGGAAAATTTTTTGCAAAAGTACGGAATTATCTTATTAAAAATATAAGAAAATAAGATAAAATCTCAATGAATATTTATAATAGAAAAATACAAACTGATATTTGAGATATTTATGTTGTTGTCTTGATGCTTAACTATTTGATATAGAGTGAATGTTTTGGTAAATTTGCCTGAGGTTTTATAAGTAGATATACATGTCTAAAATTAATTATTATACAATAAGACGAAGAAGTTAATTTGTTGCATATTTTCAGTTCTTTTTTATTCAACTTTTTTTTTGTTACTTTGTTTCATAATTAATTTTAAAACAGAATCAATATGGAACGAAAATTGAAACGCTCCAAAAATCAGCAACTAGCAGGAGTTTGTGCAGGAATAGCAGAATATTTTGGTTGGGATATTACTCTTGTAAGGGTTTTATATGCTTTATTGACAATTTTCTCGGCAGGTTTTCCAGGATTGATGATTTATATAGTCTTATGGATTATTATGCCATTGGACAATAATTAAGTTTCATTTTCGAAAAAGCCTCCAATTTGTTGGTATTATATTTTTCGTAAATTATTGGTTAGTTGATTTTTGCTTATAAAATTAGTCAAAACTTCAATTAACCGTTTTTCTTTGATTTTTATGGCGTTTAAACTCATTTCTCCTTATAAACCTACCGGTGATCAGCCCGAAGCCATAAAACAACTGGTTGCTTGAATGCCGATATTCCTTTTCAAACTTTACTGGGTGTTACCGGTTCGGGTAAAACGTTTACAATTGCCAATGTGGTAGAAAAAGTTCAACGACCTACTTTGGTGTTGAGTCATAATAAAACGCTGGCGGCACAATTATACAGTGAATTCAAATCTTTTTTTCCTAATAATGCTGTAGAGTATTTTGTTTCTTACTACGACTATTATCAACCCGAGGCATATCTGCCTGTTTCAGATGTTTATATCGAAAAAGATTTATCGATAAATCAGGAAATTGAAAAACTTCGTTTAGCCACTACCTCTGCATCGTTATCGGGGAGGAGAGATGTGCTCGTAGTTTCTTCTGTTTCGTGTTTATATGGTATTGGTAATCCTGAAGATTTTACCAGCAATGTAATTGAAATCAGACGTGGTCAGAGCATTGTTCGGAATACATTTCTCCGAAATTTGGTGGATAGTTTGTATACCAGAAACGAAATTGAACTAAACCGTGGAAATTTCAGGGTGAAAGGTGATACGGTCGATATATTTTTGGCTTATAGCGATTATGTGTTACGTGTGGTTTTTTGGGGAGATGAGATTGATGAAATTCAAACGGTTGATCCTGTCAATTTTAATGTGTTGGAATCGTTTGATGCGTACAATATTTATCCGGCCAGTATATTTGTAACCACTAAAGAGCGCATTGCAAGTGCTATTGAGCGTATTGAAGTGGATTTGGCAAAGCAGGTTGATTATTTTCGTGAGATAGGAAAACCTTACGAAGCTAAACGTATTTACGAAAGAGTAAATTACGATTTGGAAATGATAAAGGAATTGGGGTATTGTTCGGGAATAGAAAATTACTCACGCTATTTTGATGGGCGCGCCGAAGGTTCAAGGCCGTTCTGTCTGCTCGATTATTTCCCGGATGATTTTCTGCTGGTTGTCGACGAAAGTCACGTAAGTATTTCTCAGATTCGTGCCATGTATGGCGGTGATGCTGCACGTAAGCAAAATCTTGTTGAATACGGATTCCGTTTGCCATCTGCAAAGGATAATCGTCCGTTGAAATTTGATGAATTTGAACAACTCACTCCGCAAACTATTTATGTGAGTGCAACTCCGGCTGATTATGAACTTGAGAAAAGTGAAGGAGTCATTGTTGATCAATTAATTCGTCCCACAGGATTGCTTGACCCTATAATTGATGTACGTCCTAGCCTGAATCAG
>JBBIID010000119.1:0-5232 GCA_037446675.1 Paludibacter sp. | reverse complement strand
ATTTGTTGGAAGAAATAACGTTGAGAACCGAAAAAGATGAAAGAACATTGGTTACAACACTCACGAAACGAATGGCGGAAGAACTGACCGATTATCTCACTAAAATGGGAGTGAGGTGTAATTATATTCACTCCGATGTGGATACGCTAGATAGAGTTGTGATTATGGAAGACTTGCGTCGGGGAGTTTACGATGTGTTGATTGGTGTAAATCTTTTGCGTGAAGGATTGGATTTACCCGAAGTTTCGTTAGTAGCGATTCTTGATGCCGATAAAGAAGGTTTTCTACGTTCTCACAGATCGCTTACGCAAACGGCCGGTAGGGCAGCGCGTAATTTGAATGGCTTGGTAATAATGTATGCCGATAAAATTACCGATAGTATGGCGAAAACCATTGCAGAAACGAACAGACGGCGCGAAAAACAATTGGCTTATAACGAACAGCATGGAATTACTCCTGCAGCTATTCAAAAGGGATTACGTAATTCGTTGACAAAAGCAGAACCAAATGCTTATGTTGAACCGGATACATCACAAAATATTGCTGCTGATCCTGTGGTTCAGTATATGAATAAAACTGCACTTGAAAAAGCAATTGCAAAAACCAAAAAAGCAATGCAGGATGCTGCTAAAAAGCTAGAATTTTTGGAAGCTGCACAACTCCGCGATGAGCTGATAAAATTAGAAGACTTGCTCAAAACAAAGCAATAAAAAACGCAGATTTTGTTGGACTGTGCGGCAATTTACTGCAAAAATCAACAAAATCTGCGTGAAATATGAGAGTCCTAGTTATAGACTGTCAATCGCATTCAAATCCTCGAATGCTATCTTTAATCTCGCAATGAGAGATTCTTCTCCTTTGCGAAGCCAGACTCTTGGATCGTAAAATTTCTTATTTGGTTTATCTGCTCCTTCCGGATTTCCTATCTGTCCTTGTAAATAGTCGTGATTAGCTGCTTCAAATTTACGAACTCCATCCCAATACGCCCATTGAGTATCCGTGTCGATATTCATTTTTACAACACCATAGCTGATTGCTTCGCGAATTTCTTCGTGACTGGAACCAGAACCTCCATGGAAAACAAAATTAACGGGATGTTCTTCGCTTAATCCTAATTTTTCTTTTATATAATCCTGAGAATTTTTCAGGATAATCGGCATAAGTTTTACATTTCCGGGTTTATAAACGCCATGTACGTTTCCAAACGAAGCTGCTATTGTAAAGTTTGGAGATATTTTACTGAGTTCCTGATAGGCATAAAGTACATCGGCAGGTTGTGAGTACAACAAGCTGTTGTCAACGCCACTATTGTCAACTCCATCTTCTTCGCCACCGGTGATTCCTAATTCAATTTCCAGTGTCATGCCTATTTTACTCATTCGTTCAAGATATTTTTTGCAAATCTCTATGTTTTCTTCCAGCGGTTCTTCCGATAAGTCGAGCATGTGCGAACTAAAAAGTGGTTTTCCGTAATGCGCAAAATGCTTTTCACCTTCATCAAGCAATCCATCAATCCATGGTAAGAGTTTTTTTGCAGCATGGTCGGTGTGTAGAATGACACGAACGCCGTATGCTTCCGAAAGTGTGTGAATATGTTTTGCTCCGGCAATAGCACCTAAAACTGCTGCTTTCTGTCCTTCAAGTTTTAGTCCTTTGCCTGCGTTAAATGCAGCACCTCCATTCGAAAACTGTATCATGACAGGTGCATTTACATCTTTAGCTGTTTCCATTATGGCATTTACGATTGAAGAGCCCACAACGTTTACGGCAGGAATTGCAAAACCGTTGGCCTTTGCTACTTTAAATACATATTGTAAATCATTTCCGGTGACAACTCCCGGTTTTACTACTTCTGAAATTCGATTCATAATTTAATGATTAATTTTGTTACTAAATTCTGTACTTACTTAAAACAAAGTTTGCGGCATAAAGTTGCTTGCAAATGAAAAAAGCCGATATGCAAATTTGCATACCGGCCTTTTTATCTTGATTTTGAATTGAAAACTTATTCAGAAACCACTTCAAAAGCCACTTCTACGTTCACTTCTTTGTGAAGTTTAAGAGTTGCTTTGTACGATCCGATTTCTTTTACTGGTTCTTTCAGTACAATAACCTTGCGATCAACTGTAAATCCTGCTTTTTCAAAAGCATCAGCAATTTGGATAGGACCAACTGCACCGAAGATTTTACCAGTAGTACTTGTTTTAGCTCCAACTGTCAAAACAACATCTTTTACTTTTTCAGCCAACTCGATAGCATCGTTTTTCAGACGTTCAAGTTTGTGAGCGCGTTGTTTCAAGTCTTCAGCCAACATTTTTTTAGCAGATGCTGTTGCTAAAACAGCTTTCTGAGTAGGGATAAGGAAGTTACGTCCGTAACCATCTTTCACCTTTACTATATCGCCTTTGTAACCCAAGTTGATTACATCTTCTTTTAATATAATTTCCATACTTTTTCCTCCTTTTTAATTATTTCATCATGTCGGTTACATAAGGAAGCAACGCGATGTGACGTGCTCTTTTAACTGCTTGAGCCACTTTACGTTGATATTTCAACGATGTGCCGGTAAGACGACGAGGAAGAATTTTTCCTTGTTCGTTCAAGAATTTTTTCAAAAATTCTGGATCTTTGTAGTCAATGTATTTAATACCGCTTTTTTTGAAACGGCAGTATTTTTTCTTTTTAACATCTACTGTAGGTGGGGTAAGATATCTGATATCTCCGTTATTTGCTGCCATGTTTTAGTTCTCCTTTACTACTTCTTTAGATTTTACACTTTTTCTTTTTTCTGCATATTCGAATGCATATTTGTCCAAACGGAACGATAAGAAACGTAAGATACGTTCATCGCGACGGAATTGTACTTCCAACGTAGCGATCACAGAAGGATCAGCATCAAACTGAAGCAACGAATAAAAACCTGTCGATTTCTTTTGAATCGGATAAGCTAACTTGCGCAATCCCCAATTTTCTTCATTGGTAATTGTCGCACCATTCTCAGTAAGAACGGCTTTGAATTTTTCTACCGCTTCCTTCATCTGAACATCAGACAAAACGGGAGTTAAAATGAAAACGGTTTCATAATGGTTTAACATACTGTTTACTAGCTTTTTAGTTATTAGTAATTATTATTTTATTAAAGCGGGGCAAAGATACGAATAATTATTTGATTGACAATAGTATCAGTAAAATTAATTCCCTGAGCCTTGTTTTTCATTTCTATTTCCTAAGTTTTTACGGATAATGATTTCTCCTTTTGAAATAATCTGTATATTTGTTGTCCGTTAAAAAAACTCTTAATGGAGTAACGGTTTTTTTGATGTAAAAGAGCGCAGATCATTTAATTTAAAAACGATGGATTTGGAAATAAAACTTACAATTGCAGGATTGGTATATAATCAAACGGTAGTGGGGACATACGGCTTGGTGTTGAGCGAAGAATTCGGGAACAGAAGATTTTCAGTAATGATTGGCGAACCAGAAGCTCAATCGATAGCTTTGAAAATGAATAACAAAAAATCACCACGCCCGCTTACTCACGATTTAATCAAAACTCTCTTGAATGTCTTTGAAGCTGAGTTACAAAAAATATTGATTTACGATATGGTGAACGATGTTTTTTTCTCTGAACTACATATATTAAAAGATGATAATGTGTTGATAGTAGATGCACGAACTTCGGATGCGGTTGCTTTAGCTGTACGCTCCGATTGTCCGATTTATATAAAATCAGAAATTTTGGACATTGTTGGAACTGTTGTCGAAAAAGATTTTGATGAAAAGCCGGAAGAAGTAAATATCGATGCCGAAAAAATGACAAACGAGGAACTGGATTTGCTTTCGGAAGAAGAGTTGAACACTTTGCTCGATATGGCCATTACCGAAGAAAAGTACGAACTGGCCGTGAACTTACGTGATGCATTAAAAAGAAAAAAGAACGAAATAAAATAATTGTTTTTAATAAAAAGAGCATAGAAGAATATGGGTCTGAAAGTTCGTCTTACATTCATGAGTTTTCTCCAATTTTTTGTTTGGGGAGCTTGGTTGATTACAATTGCTAATTATTGGTTTGCAACAAAACAGTGGGGTGGAGCCGAATTCGGAGCTATATTTTCCACGTTAGGTATTTCTTCCATTTTTATGCCGGCCTTGATGGGAATCATTGCCGATAGATGGATTAACGCCGAAAAATTATATGCCATTTTACACATTTTAAGTGGCTTAAGTATAATGATGTTGCCTCAGGTAAACGATCCGCAAACATTCTTTTGGGTGATGTTATTGGCTATGGCATTTTATATGCCAACTATTGCGCTTTCAAATTCGATTGCCTACAATGCATTAAAATCCGGAAATTATGACGTAGTAAAAGTGTTTCCTCCAATACGTGTTTGGGGAACAATCGGGTTTATTGTGGCAATGTGGTTTACTAATCTGACAGGAAATAAAGCCACTGAAAATCAATTTTATATTTCTGCAATCGCCTCGATTGTTTTAGGTATTTATTCTTTTACATTGCCAAAATGTCCGCCGCAAGGAAGTAAAGAAAAAAACTCATCTTGGGCTGAAGCTTTGGGATTAAATGCATTTAAACTTTTCGCCAATTACAAAATGGCACTTTTCTTTATTTTTTCTATGTTGCTTGGTGCGGCATTGCAGCTCACTAATATGTATGGCGATACCTTTTTGGATGATTTCAAAAAAATACCGGAATATGCCGACTCGTTTGTGGTGAAATATTCTACCATTATTATGTCCATTTCTCAAATTTCCGAAACAATATTTATTTTGGCAATTCCATTTTTCCTGAAAAGGTTTGGAATAAAAAATGTTATGCTGATAAGTATGTTGGCTTGGTTTTTCCGTTTCGGACTTTTTGCCTTTGGCGATCCCGAGGGAGGACTTTGGATGATTATTCTTTCGTGTATTGTGTACGGAATGGCATTTGATTTTTTTAATATTTCAGGGTCTTTGTTTATCGAAACTACTACCGATACCTCTATCCGCTCGAGTGCTCAGGGCTTGTTTATGACGATGACAAATGGTTTTGGTGCCGTTTCGGGAAGTATTATAAGTGGTTTCTTGATTGATAAGTTTTTCACTCACGATGGAATGAAAGACTGGCATAACATATGGATTACATTTGCATTGTATTCGTTGGTGGTGGCTGTGTTGTTTGCTTTATTGTTTAAACACAAGCATAATCAAAATCAAATAAAGAACGTAAATCAT
>JBBIID010000118.1:0-8259 GCA_037446675.1 Paludibacter sp. | reverse complement strand
AAGATATTCTTCAAGATCTAAGGAATGGCAAGATCGATATTATTATTGGCACTCATAAGCTCGTAGGTAAAAGTGTGAAGTTTAAAGATCTTGGGCTTTTGATTATTGACGAAGAGCAAAAATTCGGTGTATCAGTAAAAGAAAAACTGAAGGAAATGAAAGTGAACGTGGATACGCTTACTATGACGGCCACACCCATTCCACGAACGCTTCAGTTCTCATTAATGGGAGCACGTGATTTGTCGATTATCAACACGCCACCACCTAACCGATATCCGGTGCAGACAGAGATTCACCAATACGATGAAGATGTTATTCGTGAAGCTATTCAGTTGGAAATGAACCGGAATGGTCAGGTCTTCTTTGTGAATAATCGTATTCAGAATATTTACAATATCGAATCGATGATCAAACGGTTGATTCCCGGTTGTCGCGTAGCCGTCGGGCATGGACAGATGGCTGCCGATAAATTGGAAGAAGTGATCGTTGATTTTATCGATTATGAATATGATGTGTTGGTTGCAACCACCATTATCGAATCGGGTATCGACATTTCTAACGCAAATACGATTATCATCAATAGCGCTCATAATTTTGGATTAAGCGATTTACACCAATTGCGTGGTCGTGTTGGACGAAGTAACCGCAAAGCTTTCTGTTATTTGCTGGCTCCTGAATTAAGTTTGCTGACGGTAGACGCACGTCGGCGCTTGCAGGCTTTGGAAACATTTGCGGAGCTGGGCAGTGGATTCAATATCGCCATGCAGGATTTGGATATACGAGGTGCCGGAAATATGCTCGGAGCAGAGCAAAGTGGATTTATTGCCGATTTGGGCTACGAAACCTATCAAAAGATATTAAACGAAGCTGTTCATGAACTGAAAGACGAAGAGTTTGCTGATCTATACGAAGAAGAAAGAGCCGAAAACTTGAAAAATACAGCCTTTGTCACTGATTGTCAGATCGATTCCGATTTGGAATTAATGTTCTCTGCCGATTATATCGAAAATGTTTCGGAAAGAATAAGCTTGTATCGCGAGCTGGATAATATCGAAAACGAAGAAACGTTGCTTGACTTTGAAAAACGGTTGGAAGATCGCTTTGGAAAAATTCCGTCGCAAGGACAAAGCTTAATGCTGGTGGTTCGTTTACGTTGGTTGGCTATGAAATACGGTATCGAAAAACTCGTGCTAAAGAACGAACGAATGACAGCATTTCTCGTCTCCAATCCTCAATCGCCTTATTATCAATCCGAACAATTCGGGCGACTGTTGCAATACATGACCATGCATCCGCGAAAGTGTCAGTTGCGTGAGCAAAACCAGCGTCGTTCGGTAATTTTCAATGAAGTAAAATCAGTTGAAAAAGCTTGGGAATTACTCTCTGAAATTTAATTAAAATTGTCTGGATTATAATTGTTAATCCAGACAATCTAAAATCTAATAATTGTAATTCGTAAATAAAGCAGAAGTTACACGTGTTTTTCAGCGTGGTACGATGATCTTACGAGCGGTGCACTTTCTACGTGTCGAAAGCCTTTTTTTAGTGCAATTTGTTTATATTCTTCAAATTTTTCAGGAGTGATGTATTCGCTTACTTCAATGTTTTTGCGCGATGGTTGCATGTATTGCCCGATCGTGAGAATAGAACAACCTGTTTCCAATACATCGTCCATCAATTGCAACACTTCTTCTTCCGTTTCGCCTAATCCGAGCATCATGCCTGTTTTTGCAGTAATACCGCTTTGAGCAATATATCGGAGTACACTTAAACTGGTGTCGTATTTTGCTTTTGTACGTATTTTAGGAGTAAGTCGGCGAACTGTTTCAAGGTTATGCGAGATGATGTTCGGTTTTTCGGCAATAATCAAATCAATTAGGTCAGTTTTTCCGTCGAAATCGGGAATCAGAACTTCCAATGTAGTGTCCGGATTTTCTGTTTTTACTGTTTTTATTGACTTTGCCCAATGTGCTGCACCGCCATCTTTTAAGTCGTCTCTATCTACTGAAGTAATAACTGCATGTTTCAGTTTCATGAGTTTAATTGATTCGGCAAGGTGTTCGGGTTCATTTGAATCGAGTGGGAGAGGCCGCCCCGTCAGTGTGTTACAAAATTTGCAGGAGCGCGTACATATTTCGCCTGAGATCATAAAAGTAGCAGTTCCTCTGTTCCAGCATTCGCTCATATTCGGGCAACGACCGCTGGTGCAAATTGTATGTAGTTTATGCTCGGAAATCACTCTGCTCACATGTGAGAATTGAGGATTTACCTGCATTTTTGTTTTAAGCCATTCTGGTTTTCTTTGATAAGCCATAATTTTAGTTTTTTTTTGATAAGCAAAGATACAAAACATCTTTTATTTGGGTTTTATCTTATTTCTATTTATATATTGACAAGAACTTTTAAGTCCTGTTTTTTATTATAATAAAAATAGTATTCAATTCTGAAAAAATATTTTAACTAAATGTATCGTATTTCTTTTATTATAAATGGTTTATTCGATTTATTATGAAATACGTAAGATGATTTTTCTATAAATATTTTTTAAGTTATACGAACTGTTTTGTAATAATTTCCTGAAATTTTTGTTTACTTTGCATTAACCAAACGAATAAATTTAAAAATGTTGTTAAAATACATAACAGTAGCATCAGCTCTCAACTTTCTGCTATTGTCTTTTATGCTTCACATAAAAAAAACACCTATAAAACGTGCAAACAGCATTATGGGAGTGTTTTTCGGTTTAATGGCAATTTATTCATTTCTGGTGTCTTTTCGTTTTACGGCTCTTATCGATGGGCATTATTCATTACTAGGCCATTACGTTCCTATCGATGGCATTTTTATGTTATTGATGGGGCCTAGTTTGTATTTCTATATCCTTTCCATATTGAACAAGCCTCCCAAATTTAATAGTTGGAGCATATTGTATCATCTTATCCCAACAATTCCTTTCATTGCTTTTAATATATATTTTGCCACATTACCGCAATCTTATAGAATAAGTTGGTTTATTCGCGATTTTACAACCGGAACGTTGGAAACAAATCTTCTGAATGTAGTTTTGTATATGCAGATTCCTGTTTATTTGTTTCTTTCGTATTCGCTGATAAATAAGCAGTTGTCGGTGAGTTCAAAAGTTTCGATTAATGAGGTTTCGATGGATGTTTCGTGGTTAAAACCGTTTCTTTTAATGAACATAGCCTTTGTGCTGACATCGGCTCCATTATGCTTTTATTTTGCCAACGAAAAGGCGAATATTATTATTGGTGAGCTTGCTATGAACATCCAGTTTTTATATATTTTTTCCAAGTCGGTTTGGAATAAAGGAATATTTTCCTTCGAAACGGAAGGCCGACAGCGTAGTAGTGAGCCCGCTTTGAAAATTGGCGATCAGTTAGCCGATCATTATCTTGATACACTCACGGCTTACATGCAAAAAGAAAAGCCGTATTTAAACGAAGATTGTAATTTGCAATTTATTTCAGAACAAACCGGAATTAGCGGTCATCACCTTTCAAATATACTCAATAGCAAACTTAAAAAAAGCTTTTCCGATTTTGTAAACGAATATCGCATTGAAGAATCGAAAGAAATTCTGAAAGCTTCCAATCGGAATAATCTGACAATTGAGGCAGTGGGATTTGAATGCGGTTTTGGTTCTAAAAGCAGCTTTAATAAAGTGTTTAAAAGGCATACCCAATTAACTCCATCCCAATTTAGAGATAAATACAAGTCTTGATTTTTGTCAGGTTCGATTAACAATCCGTAATGTTATATTTTGAATGCAAATTCATTATGATTGATTTTGTATTCTGATATACAGATTGTTAATGTATATCTAATCACCTCGAGTGTACTGGAAACTTTGTGTAGAATTATAATAATACACATTATTCACTCTTCGATTGTCTAATTTTGCAGCACCTTTAAATAGGATTGTTTTGTTTGAGAAGAAATATCCTGATCTTTTAATGATCGATTTTCGGTATAGTGATAGTGACTGTAAAATTCAATACTAAACAACCGAATTCTTTTTTACCTTATCTATGACGAACCCGGTACAAGAACCTAAATCTTGCACCGGGTTTTGTATTTAGTTTGTAATTAATATAAAAATGTTGTTTCTCTTCGTCGTTTATTTGGCTCATAATAATAAATTTATAAATTTGTACAAATTTTCATATTATTAAAGTTTTATCATTTTATTCAAATTAAGTTGGAAGTAAGAGAAATTATATATGGATCGGATGAGTATCGTGAAGAATTGCTACTTCGCGATAGAGTTTTACGAAAACCTTTAGGAATGAACCTTTTCGATGAAAACCTTGGAAAGGAAAGCCGTGATATTCATATAGGAGCATTTAATGAAAATATGCTGATTGGTGTACTCATTTTGACGGTACTTGATAGCGAAACGCTTAAAATGAGACAAGTAGCTGTTGATGAGGATTTTAGATCGATGAAAACTGGCACCGAGCTGGTGCAATTTTCAGAAAAATATGCTTCACTAAACGAATTTAATACGATTGTGCTCAATGCAAGAAGTGTGGCAGTTGATTTTTATGCTAAATTGGGATACGAAAAAATAAGTGAAATGTTTTTTGAAATAAATATTCCCCACTACAAAATGCATAAAAAATTGCATTAATAACTAATAAATCAACCTTAAAACTAAATGAGAATGTATAAATTGCAAAAGACAACCAGAAAAGATATTGATGACTTTCTTCATTGTAAAGTTATTGCCGTTGCTGGTGCTTCACGAAATGAAAAAAGTTTCAGTACATCTGTGATTACTCATTTAAGATCAAAAGGATATGAGATATTTTTGATTAATCCAAATTTTGATGAAAGCAATCCTGCTAAAAATGAACTGAAAACCATTGCAGAATTACCTGAACAAGCAAAACATTTACTTGTCCTTACTTCACCCTCGCAAACGGCATCTGTAGTGAAACAAGCAATAGCTAAAGGGATTAGTCACGTTTGGATTCAGCAGAAATCAGAAACCCCAGAAGCAATTTTATTGCGCGACGAAGCGAATCTAAAATTAGTCAGTCACCATTGCATATTCATGTTCTCGCAGGCCGAAGGGATGCATAAATTTCATTATAACATCAAACGTTTCTTTGGTAAATTGCCTGCTTGAACTTACTTCAATTTAATATAGAGTATTTATTGTTGCGCTTTAGTAGATTTATATGCCAACGCAAACAACTTCATTTGTTTAACCATTGCTAATAAACCATTGGAGCGGGTAGGAGAGAGGTGTTCTCGCAATCCAATTTTTTCTATAAAATATAAATCGGTGTCAAGAATTTCGGCTGGTGTATGTCCTGAGAGTACTTTAATCAACAATGATACCATTCCCTTTACAAGCACAGCATCGCTTTCTCCTTGAAAGGTCACAATTCCATCTTTAAGGTCGGCATTTAACCAAACTCGGCTTTGACAACCTTCTATAATGTTTTGAGGAACTTTGTATTTGTCATCCAGCGGTTCAAGTGAATTTCCTAAATCGATGAGCATTGCATACTTATCCATCCAATCATCAAACATATTGAATTCTTCAATAATCTCTTCCTGTATTTCGTCGATAGTCATATTTAATTGAGTTTATATATTTCTAGCTGAAATTACGATAACATGATTACCACTTTTTTTAGCGCGGCAACAAATTGATCGATTTCTTCTTTTGTATTGTAAAACGCGAACGAAGCACGCACTGTTCCCGGAATCTCTAACGAATCAATTAATGGTTGAGCACAATGATGTCCTGTTCTCACTGCAATTCCCAACTTGTCGAGCAACATTCCAATATCGTAAGGATGAATGTTTCCGACCAAAAATGAAATTACCGAACTTTTTTCTTTTGCCGTTCCGATAATTCGCATGCCGTCTATCTCGCTCAGAAGTTTTGTGCCGTATTCCAGCAATTCGTGTTCGTAAGCTGCAATTTTATCTAATCCAATGTTTTGTACATATCTCAATGCTTCAGCCAATGCTGTAGAGCCTATGTAATCCGGCGTTCCGGCTTCGAATTTGAATGGTAAAACATTATAAGTTGTTTTTTCGAAACCGTTTGTATCATTTCGCCACCGCCCTGGTAAGGAGGAATGGCATTTAGCCAGTTTTCTTTTCCGTATAAAACGCCAATACCGGTTGGTCCGTATATTTTATGTCCGGAAAAAACGTAAAAGTCAGCATCTAATTCTTGAACATTAACCGGAACGTGCGGAACAGCCTGAGCACCATCCACCAAAACCGGAATATTTTTTTCATGTGCTAAGTGAATTACTTCCTCCACTGGATTTACAGTTCCCAATACGTTGGAAACATGTGCAATGGAAACGATTCGAGTTTTTTCGGTCAGTAATGTTTTGTAAGTTTCAATTTCCAGTTCACCGCGCTCGTTCATTGGAATCACCTTCAATGTCATGCCTTTTCGCTCGCAAAGCATTTGCCAGGGAACGATGTTTGAATGATGCTCCATCACGGAAACAATAATCTCGTCGCCTTCGTGGCAAAATGCTTCACCAAAAGAAAAAGCGACCAAATTTATAGCCTCTGTTGTTCCGCGTGTAAAAATGATTTCTTCTCTTTTTTCGGCATTCAGAAATTGAGCAACGGTGGTTCTTGCCGCTTCATGCTCTTCTGTAGCTTTCTGACTCAAATAATGTACGCCACGATGTATATTTGCATTGTAACGATAGTACCCCTGTTCAATTTTCTCAACAACGCTTTTCGGTTTTTGAGTGGTCGCTGCATTATCAAAATAAACCAACTCTTTGTTGTAAACTTTTTCCGATAAGATGGGAAAATCTTCACGTATATTTTGTATAGATTGTCTGTCCATGCTTCTGAAACTCTTTAGATCCTCTTTTGTTTTGCAAAAGTACTGATTTTTATCAACATTGCCAACCGAAACAAATCTATCAATATAGTAGTTTTGTCTATTGAGCCAATTTTAAACATTTCAACAATATTTAACCGCCTGTTGAATGGCATTTGTGAAAAAATGATGTACTTTTGTATGATTTATCCCAAAAACTGCATTATAGCAAACTACATGTATTATCATGAATAAAACCCTTCTAGCCAAATTTGCTCCGCACATTGCTGCTGTTCTGCTCTTTATCGTTATTGCATTTATGTATTTTACACCTGTTTTACAGGGAAAACAGCTTATCGGACACGATACCGAAAGTTGGATGTGCATGGCAAAAGAAAGCATTGATTACAATGCAACTCATGATGATGTCACGTTATGGACAAATTCTATGTTTGGTGGAATGCCAACATATCAGATTTCATCTACTCAACCAAACAATCTGATTCAATATGTTGAGGCTGTATTTCGCTTGTTTCCCAACACAATTTTCTTTCTGATTCTTTATCTGGTCGGATTTTATATATTGCTGCTATCGTTCCGCGTCAATCCTTGGTTGGCTATTGTTGGTTCCATTGCCTTTTCTTTTGCTTCCTATAATTTTATAATCATAATGGCCGGACATAATTCCAAAGCTGTTACGATTGCGTACATGGCTCCGCTTATTGGAAGCGTGTTTATGGCTTTCAGATACAAACGTTTGTTAGGAAGTATTCTGACAGCTCTTTTTCTTAGTTTAGCGATAAGGGCAAACCATGTTCAGATTATATATTATACTCTTATAATTCTTATTTTCTTAGGAATTGTAGAATTGATTTACAGCATTAAAGAAAAAGAAATTAATTCGTTTTTGAAAACGATAGGAATGTTGCTCGCCGGAGCAATTATTGCCATTGGCATGAATGCAACCTCTCTTTGGACAACTTACGAATATTCGAAATATACTATGAGAGGCGATTCGAATGGGCTTACAGTCGATCAACAAAACTCGCAACATGGTTTGAATAAAGACTATATTACTCAATGGAGCTACGGAGTTGGTGAAACAATGACATTGCTTATTCCTGATTTTAAAGGTGGAAGCAGCAGTGGAAAGCTCGACGAAAACAGCGTAACAGGAAAAAAACTCAGTGCATTGGGAGTTCCTAATGTGAAAAATATGTTGGAAACAATGCCTTTGCCACTTTATTGGGGCGATCAGCCGGGAACTTCCGGACCGGTTTATATTGGAGCAATTGTTTGTTTCTTGTTTGTACTCGGGTTGTTTCTTGTCGACAAACGCACAAAATGGTGGTTGTTGCCAATGATTATTCTTACTGTTATGCTTTCGTGGGGAAAGAACTTTATGTGGCTAACGGATATTTTCA
>JBBIID010000117.1:0-8330 GCA_037446675.1 Paludibacter sp. | reverse complement strand
ATATGCGCTAAGTTGAAATCCGAAAACGGATTAGACTATAAACCTGAACAAATTGTATGTTCGAATGGAGCTAAACAATCAGTTTGCAACGTTATATTGTCCATCATAAGTAAAGGCGACGAAGTGATTATCCCTGCACCTTACTGGGTAAGCTATCCCGAAATGGTGACATTGGCCGATGGCGTGAACGTTCCTGTTTATGCCGGTATCGATCAGGATTTCAAAATTACTCCTGCACAACTCGAAGCAGCTATCACCGACAAAACAAAAGCGATCATTCTTTGCTCTCCTTCGAACCCAACAGGTAGTGTGTATACAAAAGATGAATTAAAAGGATTGGCTGATGTTTTGGCAAAATATCCTAAAATCATAATTATTTCCGACGAAATCTACGAACACATCAACTATGGTGGTTCTCACGAAAGTATCGCTCAATTCGAAAACGTTGCCGATCGCGTGGTTATCGTGAACGGCGTTTCGAAAGGTTATGCTATGACCGGATGGCGTTTAGGTTGGATTGCAGCTCCAAAATGGATTGCTTCAGCTTGCAACACATTGCAGGGACAATACACATCAGGTCCATGTTCAGTCACTCAAAAAGCAGCAGAAGCAGCTTATACCGGCGATCAGACTTGTGTGGAAACAATGCGTGTTGCCTTCGAACGTCGTAAAAAATTAGTAGTTGATTTGGCTCGCCAGATTCCGGGATTAAAAGTAAACGATCCTCAGGGAGCGTTCTACATTTTCCCTGATTGTAGCTCATTCTACGGAAAATCATTCAATGGTAAAGTAATCAGTAATTCCGGCGATTTAGCAATGTATCTTTTGGAAGAAGGACACGTTGCTTGCGTTGGTGGTGGAGCTTTTGGAGCGCCCGACTGTATTCGTATGTCGTATGCGACTTCCGATGAAAATCTCGTAAAAGCATTTGGTTGGATTAAAGAAGCATTAGCTAAACTGAATTAAAAAATAGACACACCACAATAAAAAATGGGAATTGAACAATGTTCAGTTCCCATTTTTACATCAACTTTTCTAACAAAAAATTTATTTACAAAACAAATTACTTGATTTATCACTAAATCGTGTAACTTTTAGTTAGATAATAGTGAACTAAAAACTCTCTTTTTTATAACGGCATATATTGCTCCTAATATCAATAAGAAAATCCAACCTTCACCAACAGGAACAGGCTCTCCGTTTATCGGACCATCACCCGGATCAGATATCGCTTTCTGTGGTGAGTCCATTCCCATCATGATAGTTGAATCGTTGTACATGGTCAAGTTTACGTTTAATGAACTGATACCACGATCAATCTGGCCTGAATTTGAGTTCATCGATGAAATTCCTCCACTGTTCATGCTAAATCCTCCATTTGAACCAGCATCTCCACCCGAAGCTGAACTTCCGTTTGAATAACTACTGATTGATTCGCCTCGCGAACTATACTTGTGGGCATTTCCCTGAGAATTGGAGATTTTATTATAAGCTATGATTCTGTTCTTTTTAGCAGCTGAATTATTATATTGAGAGACTGTGGGCTTATTCTCTTCTTTTCGTTTTGTATAATTATCTTCAACTCTTATTTCATAATTATCGTTCGAATAATTTTGAATGGACTTTGTTGCATTTCTAATTGCACTGAGCGAAGATACACCTGCCCTTACAGAACCTAAACCAGATTTCAAACAACTTACTTCAAAACTCGATCTCCCAATATTTATTTTACTAAAATCGACTCCCTGATTTTCGGCGAAATAAACTCTCTTTGTATAAATATCAGGACTCCCCCATGGCGAATAAAGCAGTAACAGCACCAAACTTGCTGCTGCCAGAATCCATATCAAAATGGTTTGTTCTTTATTATTCATTTTGGGTTATCTTCTAGTAAAATAAACGATCAAAAAAGCGACTTTAAATGCTCTTTATTTGACAACCCAAAATTAGTAAAAAGTAGTTATATATCTGATTAACAATAACTTGTAGTAATATATACAGTTTTTTCGGAATAATTACTACAAACATCCCTTATGGCAGAATTCAAAACATCAAAGAACGAAAGTTGTTAATAAAAAAGATCACGCACACAAACCCAAAACATTCACAATCAATACATTAACTGCAACATACTCAAATTAAAACTCAAATCATCTTGTTGTTCGTAGCAATAAATATGACTTTGATCGGACATACTATTACTGCCGGGCAGTTGATAAGGCTTCAAAATGATAAAAATATAAAACATTTCAATTTCAAGCCTATTTCTAAAGCAGTTTTAATTAACAATATTTAACTATAAATTCCAATAGGAAGCCCCGATTTAACTTATCAAATTATGCACAATTGCCATGTTTTGGAGTTTTTTTATTCAGTTTTGGAGTTTTTTTGTAGTAAAACAAGTAGTAAAACGAATAAAAATACAAGTAATCTGCAAACAACAGATTAGTTAATTTCATTTAATAATCATCCGAGAAGCTATCTTTCCGGTAACTGTTTCGGCCTTAATTATGTAGACCCCTTCTGTTAAATCCGCAACAAAATTCAAGCGATTATTCGCATCGAATAAGTGGCGTAGAATAAGTTGACCGGAAACATTGTAGATACCAACCACACCATCATAATTTGTTTGGTTATCCACAACAATTTTCTTTCCTACATTATACATTTTCAAACCCGACGAAACATTGTTTACATCTGTTGCCACATCGGGGCTTGTAACAATTTTAAAGCGGGCTTCCGGCTCTGTATTTGATGCAGAAAAAGTATATTGAGATCCATTTTCAGAAATATCTACAGTACGACCCTCCTGTAAATCGACAAGATATAATGCAGGATACTTCAAGCTTAAATTCTCATGCGAAAATGTCATGGTATATTCATTATCGCTTCCGGCAACAAATCCTATTGACGTATTATTGAAATCATCAACCGTACTTACCTGGAAATCTCCAGCTGGCTCAGCAGCATAAATTTGCGGAGCCGAAGTAGTTCCAAACGATTTATATCCATCCCAACCATTATCGAATCCGTGCGAGCAGCTCTCTTCCGATATAAGCCACAACTTATCAGCATAATTTGACCCCTGAACATCGATACGAGTGCTTATTTTTTCTATAGGAGCAACTCGTTGCATTGTTGTATTCTTCGTGACTGTACCCACAGAACTATAGGGAATAGAAAGTGTTGCAGAAGGATCGTTTTGTAATACTTTCACTAAAAACGCTTGCATTGATGGAATTTGAGACGGCAATCCATTGGTTCCCGCAGCAGACTTTGGAATTACAACCCATAGGCCAGGAATCGCACTTTCAACTCCCGAAGCTGTACCCGAACCGGCATTAGTCCAGTCTGCATACGAACCTGTATTGTACAGATAAACAGAATTTTCCATAATTCCGGCATTTGAAGTTCCAAACTCAAGGTTAGCAATATTAATTGCAGCTGTATAAGGATTTCCAATAAGATGTTGACCCGGATATTGAGCTGTTGGTGTATATGGCAATTGACCAGAAGCATAATCAGCATTTACAAGATTCCCGCTAAACGAGTATGTCTGCGCCGACATTTGAGTAACTTCATAACCTGCAAAAGGAGTCAATATTGCGTCATCTTGTAATTGAATCCAATGTTTATCTGTAGTCAATCCTGAACCAGTCCCCGCTTCATTGTATTTCCGAGCATAATTAACTCCATCAACAAAAGTTGGATACTTATTTAATGACTGAACCGGTACTCCAAAAAATTGCCATCTATAAGAAACATCTTTAAATGCTTTACTATACATTTCCACTGTAGCAGAAACAGGTAATGAAGGAGAATTATTAAATACCAGCGAGCCATTTGGCATAGTAGAATTTGACTTAATCAGCAACGCAGAAGCATCTCCATCATTGACAATTGAATCTACTACAATTAATGAAACTCCGCCACTAACTGATAACTTTGGGATTACTCCATCATGAGGAGCTTTAATTGTCAAATTGTTTGCGGTGGCATCAGTTGATATATCGCAGTTGCCATCAATAAAAACTTTCACGGCTGGATGAAGTGCAGAAGTCGGAACAACCGCATGATCCCATCTGGCTATAGTTGCAAAATCTTCTGTAGAAGAAACGCCATTACTATTTGTCCATGTGGTAGTATTCCAAGTGGTAAATGTAATTGGATTGTTGACCCCAGTTGCAGTTGTAAGAAACACTTCTTGTCTCGCTGTTCCAGTAAACTCGAATGCCTGAATAGTATAAAGCTTCCCGGGATATAAATTTGTCAGAGACAATGATGTGCCTGTTCCATAATAGATACAATAGTATCCAGATGTTCCTAGCTGAGTTCCTTTGGAATCCCAATTTGTACTGGCCGTAAAACGACCTGCAGTTGGAAGTGTAATTGCTCCGGATCCTTCTTTCATAAAAACGGCTCTAGAACTTAAGTTTCCATTTGTCCAATTTATATCTGCTGTGGTGAATGCTGGAATTGCTGCGATATTATAAGTTTGAATACCTTCACTTGTTGTTACCGAAATGATATTGCTATAATCACTATATATTCCTGTGTTTATTGATTTGGTTCTGTAATAATATGTTGTATTTGGAAGCAACCCAGTCAGATTAAACGTGGTATTTAATCCTACAGAGGCACCGGTATAAACTTCCAAAGTCGGATCAGTTCCATAGAAAAGATAATATCCTTCAGCTCCATTTGCCGTATTCCAATTAGCTTGAAAACTCGCAACTGTAATATTTGTTGCATCGATTGAAACAGGCGGCTGGGGCTTTACATTTAAAACTCTGTCGATTGAGTCTGCTTTTGCATAGGTTTCATCTCCAGATTGTTTTGCTGTAATAGTCGTTATCCCTGCGCCAGTTAAAGTGACTGTACTACCATCTATTACTGCAACAGAAGTGTTGCTGCTAACATAAGAAACGGGCAACCCACTACTTGCTGTTGCTGTCAAATCAAAATTAGCATCTCCATAGGTTTTGTCAGTTAATGTATTAAATGTAATAGTTTGACTTTCCTTTGTTGCTGTAAAACTTACATCGTCAATTGCCAATGTATGATTTGCAACATCGTTCAAATCCTCCCATCTTAACATTATTTCTGAGCCAGCGGGCATGACAATATTTACATCGAAAGTAATATTTGAGGTTCTATTTGTTGGATTGTTACCATCAAGAGCAATTGCTGCAGTTGATGTATGAATTGGGCTAGCGAAAGTAGAATTAGTTGATATATATGTTCCACCAGTAAGATTAGTAACAGATGTGCCAATTTGATAACTCAAAGTAATGTATTGCGCATTAGCATCTACTGCCTTTCTCCACTGCTCTCCTGTCCAAACAACTCGTATCGAACCAATTGACTTACCTGTGTTGTTTTTTAGTCGCCAACCTAAATAACCCTTAGCTACACCATTTACTCCTGTAAAAAAATCACTTGGAAAAAAACCAAATGCTCTGTCAGTCGATTGATCAGTTCCATATGAATACAATCCTTCAACAGGGTAGGTTCCATCATCCGCTGTATATTCGGCAATAGAAGAAGTCGCATCCGTTTTAGCATACCAGCCGATCAAAGTTGAATTATCAAACCAAGGTAAATAGTTGTAAGATGTTGTTAACGTGTTGAAATTTTCTGTTATTGGAACTCCAATAGCGTCTATAGATCTCTGTCCAAACAAAATCCCAGTTAAACAACAGAATATCAATAATAGATTTACTTTTAATAATTTATTCAGAGATTTCATAATGTTAAGTTTTTTCATATATATTTATTTTATAACCTACAGTTTTAAAAATACATCCTATTTTCATACAAACATAACAAATTATATTTTAAGTCTTTACCTTATCTAACCGTAGTAGAAGATACTACAATATGTATAATAATTGCCACATCTATTTCATCTCAACACTAAATATAAAAAAAGCTACAAGATACTCTTAAAGTTAACCGCAACAAAAACAGGTTTATAAATAATTGAGATTTCGAAAGATGCAAACTTAAGAATAAAGATAAAATCTAAAAACGAAAACAGTGGTTATGTAACAGCGAATACTACATTTGTAAAATTTCAAGCAAAACATCACTTCTGTCCAATTTATATTTCACTAAAAATGAATTCACATAGACAAGACAAATCCTAATAACATTAACTTTAATTAGTGTTATTTAACAATTAATAATTATTCTCATCTTTACTTACATGCACAACTCGCTGAGGGAAAGGAATTGTGATATTATTCTTCTTGAATTCATTAAATATCCTCACCCTTATTTCACTCTTTATATTTTCGGCTCTGAAAACTTCTTCCGACCAAAAATAGACCTCAAAATTCAACGAAGAATCGGCATAGTCGACAAATCGCACAAAAGGAGAGGGCTTTTCTTTCACCCCATCTTGCTTCGCTACAGAATCTTTCAAAATTTTCATAACCAAGTTTACATCCGACGAATAATCAACTCCCACTTTTATATCAAATCTGGAAGTTATATCGCTGTGCGTCCAGTTTATAATCTGATTCTGAGTTAAATTGCTATTGGGTAAAATAATATATTTATCATCGCGTGTTAAAACAGTGGTGGTTCTCAAGTTTATATCCTGAACCTTGCATACAAGGCCATTTACATCAATAATATCACCCACTTTGATAGTAGAATCAACCAGAATAATAATGCCCGAAACAAAGTCGCTAAATAAATTCTGCAAACCCAAACCTACGCCAACCAACAGAGCAGCAGATCCGGCCACAAGAACTGACAAGTTAAACCCAAGAATATCCAGTCCAATCACAATAGAGAAAACCAAAATAACGTATTTCGCCAAATTATAAATGACGTATTTTTTCGATTGATCTATCTTCTTTATATTGAAAATCAAATTCTTTATTACGCGGAAGATTATAAGAATTGAAATTATAAATATAAAAAATTTCAAAATCGAAAACACCTTTAAATTAGTTCCATCAATTTCGAAAAGCGTATAATTTAAAATCTTTTCCATTTTTGTCAAATTAAAAATTGAGTTCTTATTGAGAAATACAACTCGTTTGTTCGAAGAGCATTTATTCAGCACATAAAAGTAACATTTTTATTAAAAAATATATCATATCGTCAACTTTTATCCACTTTATAATCAACACAATTCAACGATTGAAATATTTCCTTACATTTTTCGCTTAACTTTCTTTAGAACCAATCTAAATAAGTATCTTTGCAAAATTATTTGTTATCAGGATTTTTAAGGTGAAATTATCGGAATTAAAAACTGGAGAAAAGGCCTCCATCGTGAAAGTGATGGGACATGGAGGATTTAGGAAGCGCATTGTGGAGATGGGTTTTGTAAAAGGAAAAGTTGTGCGTTCTGTTTTAAATGCACCGCTCAAAGATCCAATCAAATATAGCGTAATGGGCTACGAAGTGTCGCTCCGACGAAGCGAAGCTGCGCTGATAGAAGTTGTCAGCGAAAAAGAAGCCAAATCATTAAAAATAGATTCCGAATTCAAAGCTGGATTAATCGACGAAGAAGAAGTCAGAAAAATAGCATTAAACAAGCGGAAGGAGATTTGCATTGCTTTAGTCGGGAATCCAAACTGCGGAAAAACCACGCTTTTCAACTTCGCATCCGGCGGACACGAGCATGTAGGAAACTACAGCGGAGTAACAGTGGATGCCAAAGAAGGCGTTTTTGAATTTCACGGTTATAAAATCACGCTGGTCGACCTGCCTGGCACCTACTCTCTCACGGCCTATTCCCCCGAAGAAAAATATGTTCGCGGCTACATTTCCGAAAAAATGCCCGATGTGATTATAAATGTTGTCGACAGCACCAATCTCGAACGCAATTTATATCTCACCACACAACTTATTGATATGAATGTTCGTACAATTGTTGCACTAAACATGTACGACGAACTTGAAAGAAGCGGCGATAAACTCGATTATAAAACTCTTGGTAAACTACTTGGAATTCCATTTGTTCCAACCATTGCAAAAAAGAAAGTTGGGTTTGATGAGTTATTTCGCACCGCTATAAAACTTTATGAAGGCAGTGATTTTCTAAACGATGAAGGAATTCTTATTTCGTCGATAAAAGATGATAATCTGGTGGACGACTACCATCATACTATTGAAATTCATCATCACCATCACGACAAGAAACATCATCAATCCGATTTCAAAGGCACGCTTAAGGTACACGAAACCGCAAGACACATTCACATTAATCATGGCTCGGATATTGAAAAAAGCATTCAACGTCTAAAGCAGCCGATTGCTTTGAATTCTTCGTTGCGCGACAAATATTCTACTCGTTTCTTAGCCATTAA
>JBBIID010000116.1:0-8403 GCA_037446675.1 Paludibacter sp. | reverse complement strand
TGAATTTGAATTACCGTTTTCAGCCGGATGAACCATCACGCCGTGAAGCAGCCGATCCTGTTGTAGAGTATTTTAAAGGGAAGTATTATCTTTTTGCGTCCAAGTCAGGTGGTTACTGGAGTTCACCCGATTTAGCCGAGTGGACTTATATACGTACTACAACTATTCCTACTATTGAGAATTATGCGCCAACTGTTCTTGCAAAAGGCGACACGTTGTATTATGTAGCGAGTGGCTCCACACAAATTTGTTATACAACAAACCCTGATGTGGATAATTGGAAAGTGCTAAGCCCTTCTCAATTTACGATTTCGGAAACTGATCCTGCATTTTTCAAAGATGATGCTACAGGTAAAGTTTATGCTTATTGGGGTTGCTCCGATAAAAATCCGATAAAAGGAGTTGAAGTTGATCCTGCAAAAGGGTTCAAATCGGTTGGAACTCCGGTTGTATTAATCGATCATCACACCGATTTGTATGGCTGGGAAATTCCGGGTAATGACAACAATGAGAACCGAAATGGTTGGAACGAAGGGGCAACCATGCTGAAATACAACGGAAAGTATTATTTGCAGTATGCCTCGCCTGGGACTGAATACCGAATTTATGCTGATGGCGTTTATGTTGGCGATTCGCCACTCGGACCTTTCAAATATATGGAAAACAGTCCTTTTTCGATAAAACCGGGAGGTTTTATTGGAGGTGCCGGCCACGGACATACTTTCAAAGATAAATACGGAAATTATTGGCACATTGCCACGATGAGAATCTCGAAACGTCATCAGTTTGAGCGTAGAATTGGAATTTTTCCTGTTTATTTTGATGAAACAGGAGGAATGTATTGTCATACGGTTTGGTCGGATTATCCTTTCGCGATTCCTGATCAAAAAGTTGATTTTACAACCGATAATGGATCGCTCAATTGGAATTTGTTGTCATATAAAAAACAATCGGCTGCTTCAACAACACTAAATGGGTATGATGTTGGTAATGCCAATGATGAAGCTGTGGAGACATGGTGGTCGGCTCAAACGGGAAATGCCGGTGAATGGTGGCAGGTCGATTTAGGAAATAGCATGCATGTGAAGGCCATTCAGGTAAATTTTGCCGATATGGATTTTACAAATAAAGCATCAAATTCGTTTACATTCTATCAATACAAAATTGAATGCTCTGAAAATGGGCAGAACTGGACGACATTAGTAGATAAAACTCAAAATACTCTCGATTCACCTCACGAGCTGATTGTGCTCGATGCAATTCAACAAACTCGTTATTTGCGTATTACTAATACGAAAAATATGAGTGGAAAATTTTCTCTTTACGATTTCAGAGTTTTCGGGCAAGGGAATGGAAATGTACTTCCACAAAATGTATCAGGTTTGCAGGCAAGGCGAAAAACGGACAAACGTCGTTTCTTGCTCACATGGGATAAACAGGAAGAAGTAACCGGTTATGTAGTTCGCTGGGGCTTATCGCCTGAGAAATTGAATAATGCGGTGATGGTTTTTGATAATCAACTGGAAGCAGGCTTCTTCAATCGTGATGTGGATTATTATTTTTCGGTAGATGCTTTTAATGAAAACGGAGTGGCAAAAGGTGTCCAGATTGTAAAAGGTGAAATGTATTTCGGAACTGCTTATGGTGGAGCTGCTCATGAAGTTCCGGGAACAATAGAAGCCGAGGATTATAACGAAGGAGGTCAGGACGTTGGTTATTACGATTCAACATTTGGAAATTCGCTGCTTTACTATCGGAAAGATGATGTGGATATTGATTATTATCGCCGGAATTCGGCTTATTTCCTGACAAATACTGCAACGGGCGAATACACTAATTACACCATCGATGTGAAAGAGGCAGGGAATTATAGTTTCGAAGCAGTAGGCGCATCGGTAACTGCCGGTAGCGAAGGTGGTTTTTCACTGAATTTCGATGGCGCAAAATCCGATTCCCCGATTTTTACACAATTCCCGGTTGGTGGTAGAAGCGAATTTCAACAAGTGAAAGTGGATAATATCCCTTTTTCGCAGGGAAATCATGTAATGACATTCAATATTACTGGGAGCATTTATGTGGACAAATTCTTTTTTCAAAAGTCAGGAACGGGTTTAAATGACCAAAAGATGAGCCAGTTGGTTGCTTATCCTAATCCGTCAAGCAGTATTTTTCATATATCATTGCCTCAATCAGGAATTGTTTCTGTGGCAGATGTTTATGGAAAAGTGTTGCAGCACTACTATGAAAACAAAACATTCGTAGATCTCGATGCATCATCTTATCCAAAAGGAATTTACATCTTACTTTTCTCTTCAGATAATCAAACGAACAAAATTAAATTAATAAAAAGTTGATATGAGAGCTATTTCTATTTTTACAGGTATTTCACTCTTTTTGCTTGCCGCAACATCTTGTAAGGTGCAAAAAAACGAGGAAAGTGTTCAGGCAAAAAATCCGTTTGTAACACACATGTATACGGCCGATCCTTCAGCTCATGTATGGAAAGACGGTCGTCTTTATGTTTATCCATCTCACGATATAGCACCGCCTCGCGGATGCGATTTAATGGATCAATATCATGTATTTTCAACAGATGATATGGTTCATTGGAAAGATCATGGTGAGATTCTTAATTCATCGCAAGTGCCTTGGGGACGTAAAGAAGGTGGTTTTATGTGGGCACCAGATTGCGCGTACAAAAACGGGAAGTATTATTTTTATTTTCCACATCCAAGCGAAACAAATTGGGATAAATCTTGGAAAATTGGTGTAGCAGAAAGTAAATATCCGGCTAAAGATTTTAAAGTGATTGGTTATGTAACAGGAATGGAATCTTATATCGATCCTTGCGTTTTTGTAGATGATGATGGTCAGGTTTACATTTATCAAGGTGGCGGCGGAGTTTGTTTAGGTGGAAAGCTGAAAGACAACATGATAGAAGTTGACGGTAAAATGCAGCGGATGGAAGGTTTGGTCGATTTTCACGAAGCTACTTGGGTGCATAAATACAAAGGAAAATACTATCTTTCTTACTCAGATAATCACGATAATGGCAAAAATGACGGAGTAAAAGGAGATAATCGCATGCGTTATGCTATTGGCGAAAGTCCGCTAGGTCCCTGGAAGTATATGGGTATTTATATGGATCCAACCGATAGTTATACTAATCATGGATCGATTGTGGAATTTAAAGGACAATGGTACGCGTTCTATCATAACAGCTCATTGTCGGCTTCAAAAGGTGAGTTCAACGATTGGCTACGTTCAATTTGTGTCGATAAATTGTATTACAATCCGGATGGTAGTATTCAAAAGGTAATTCAAACTAAATAGTGCTGATTTAGTTAATAAAGGAGAGTTTTTTAAACTCTCCTTTGACTATTTTTATTATGCCTAATATGAACTCGTATTAGGTACTTTTTTTTGAATATGAGGAGTGTCTTTTTTACTTGGTTTTGGTTGATGTTTACGTATAATTCTCTTTTTCGATTATATCCCATTCTTAATCAAATTCTTTTGCTGAAATTATAACTCTTCATGTTATTTTTTTCGATAATGTGCGACGGATCATTCTGTCTTTTTTTATGTTTAATTTTTCGTGTATGAGCAAGAACAATTATTTACAAATTGTAGTATCACTGATATTTAATATCGTTTATTCGATATCAAGTGAAATTGTCTTATTGTTATATCGATAAAAATTAACTTTAAGAGTTTAAATTAAATTATATATGTTAATAAATTTAAGTTCTATAAACTCTGATACTAATATATTTTCTATATAAATAAATTGTTTTAAATTTGCCCTACGTAAAAATCTTTTATTATGAGAAACGGTGTCGTCCTGATATTATGTATATTATTGTGGGCAAATAATACCATCTTTGCTCAAGAAGGTGGTGATATTTCTTCCGGATTATATTTTTCCTCACACGAAGTCGTTCAGGATAAACGTACCTCTTTGCATCTTACTCCCGATCATCCTCTTGTCTTTAACAAACAATTCCGTATTTCTTTCGATGCTCGTTTCAGGCATGGAGATGGCTATTATGGGCTTATCTGTCGGGTGATTGGAAATGAAAACACAAATATTGATTTACTTTCGAATACAGGGAGCGAAAATGCAAACTTTTGGCTGGTTTATAAAGATCAGATATTATTTTCATATTCTCTGAAAGAAATCCCGGAAAGCGATTTCGGAAAATGGATTAAGATATTTGTCGATTTCGATTTGAAGGATAACCTCCTAACAGCCTCTTTTAATGGTATAAAAAAGACAAAGAAAGTAACCGAGCTTTCCATGTTGAAAGATTTCGATATCATTTTTGGAGCTTGTACAAATCCGAAATTTCAAAGTACAGATGTTGCTCCAATGACATTGAACAATGTCGTTATTTCAGATAATGATAATAAAGTAATCCGAAATTGGAAATTAGAGAAACATGCGCAAAGTGCAGTGTATGATGAGATTCAGAAAGATGTGGCTACAGTCCAGAACGGAACATGGCTTATCGACAGGCACTTGAAGTGGACAAAAATAGTTTCGATGAAAATACCTAAGTTGGTAGGTATGGCAAAAAATCCTGACGAAGGATTAGTTTATTTTATTGGGAGAACAAAGCTTTTTGTTTATTCTATTCAAAATCATACTGTTGATACAATTCCATATAATGAAGGTTGTCCGTTCAACAATTATTACAATTATTTTATTTACAATCCGATCAGCCGCAAACTTTTATCGTACGACTTCAGTGAGAATTTTATAAACGAATTCGATTTTGTTTCAAGAGAATGGAAACAATCATCTTTTGAATACAAAGAACCTGATCTGGCTCATCATAATGTGGTTATTTCACCTGTCAACGGCGATTTGTATACATTTGGGGGCTATGGTCATTATAAATACAAGAGCAAAGTCATGCATTTTTTGCCTCAGGAAGGACAGTGGCAATCGCAAGATATTTCGGATAAAATTTTCCCGCGATATTTAAGTGCTGCTGGCTTGTACGACAAAGATAATTGGTTGATATTCGGAGGATATGGTAGCAAAAGTGGGCGCCAGGAGGTTTTACCAGAGTTCTATTACGATTTGTACTCATATAATTTTAAAACAGGAAAGGCAACCAAGTTACAGGAATATAAATCGCCTGATATTCCTTTTGTCCCTTGCGAAGCATTGGTGAAAAATCCTAAATCCAACAGTTTTTATACTTTAGTGTATAATACAAGTAATTTTACTACTTCGCTTCATTTAACTGAATTTAAAATTGACGAACCGGAATATACAGTGTATCCGGATGCTATCCCGTACGACTTTTCGGATATTGAATCTTGGTGTATGTTCTTTCTTAATCAGAAATCATCCAGCTTGGTTACGGTTACTGCTCACGAAGATGAAGTGGCAATCTATACTTTAGCATATCCGGCTTTAGCCTATTCGGATGTAGAGCAAGCCAGCATAATCCCGAATAATTGGATAATATGGCTTTTGTCCGGAATTGTAGCGATTGGATTGTTATTCCTGTCCTTGAAAATTTTCAGAAAGAAGGTAAAACCAGTTTTTGTTAAGCGATACTTTAAAAATAATGTATTGCCTGAGAGTTTGGATATTGTCAGTTTGAGTGCCGCCAAACACGTTTCTAAATCGTCGATTTATTTTTTAGGCGGATTCCAGATTTTCGACAAAGATGGAAATGATATTTCATCGGCTTTCACTCCTACATTAAAACAACTCTTTATTGTAATACTGCTTAGTACCGTGAAAAACGGACGAGGTATTTCTACAAACAAATTGAACGAAACGCTTTGGTTTGATAAATCGGACGATAGCGCACGAAATAATAGAAATGTAAGTATTAGTCGCCTTCGCACTATATTAGATAAAGTAGGAGAAATCGATATTGATCAGGAAAGTTCGTACTGGCGAGTGAATATGCAGGGCGTTCATTGCGATTATATCGAACTGACCAATTTAAGTCAACGATTCAGAGAACCAAATTCATCTCTTAGTGAAGTGGAGATACAACATTTTGTTCAAGTGGCTTATCGTGGAGAACTGTTGCCGGAATTCCAGATAGACTGGTTGGATGAATTTAAGGCTGATTTTTCGAATATGATTCTTGATACGTTATTCGATTTTTCAAATCTGCCGGAGATAAAAGGAAACTTGAGCTTATTAAATCATATAGCCGAATGTATTCTTAAGTTTGATAGCCTGAACGAAGATGCCATTGCATTAAAATGCTCCACATTATATAAGTTGGGGAAAAAGGGATTGGCCAAGGCGGCATACGATAGTTTTGCACGGGATTATCCAAATTTATTGGGGACAGCTTATCCGGTTTCTTTCAACGATATTATCAATCAGGCCGATTAAAAAATAAGACTTTCGTGAACATGAAAAAGCAACCGACATTTAATTGTAAATGTCGGTTGCTTTTTTTATACGATTAATCTGAATTTAATTGTGGTGTTAATAACTTGCTACTATTTTTACAAAAAAAAATAACACTTGAATTTAATACTATGCTTCTTTGTAAAAAGACTTTTTTCTTCGCATTGGCTTTTGTTGCTTCTGCAAGTTATGCTCAGTACGTTTCAAACTGGGGATTAAATGCTCCTCAAAAAGCCGAAACACTTCCAAAATCAAGAGCCTCAGTTGCCTTGTCGAAACCCCTACAAAAGGTAGAACAGGAAACAAAACTGCTCCCATTTTCTGAAAATGATTTTCTCCTAACTTCAGGTTGGGAGCTTGCCGAAGCTTCGAGTTTAATAACCAGCTCGCAATCTATTTTTTTCCCGGATTTCAATACGAAAGATTGGTACAACGCTACAGTTCCCGGAACGGTTCTTACCACTTTGGTCGATCAGGGAATTTACCCCGATCCTTATTTTGGAATCAATGATTTGTTTATTCCCGATTCGCTTTGTCGAACGGACTGGTGGTATCGCATCTCGTTTCGGATTCCCGAAAATCAGTCGAAAAAGATGAAATGGTTGAAATTTGACGGAATTAATTACAGAGCGGAAATCTGGCTGAATGGCAAAAGAATTGGGAAAATAAACGGTGCATTTCATCGAGGAGAATTTAATATTTCCGATTTTGTAAATGCAGATAATGAAAATATTCTCGCCGTACACATTTTGCCTCCACCCAATCCGGGAATTCCGCATGAAGAATCGCCACGTGCCGGCACAGGACCGAATGGCGGTCATTTGTGTTTGGATGGGCCAACTTTCATTTCGTCGGAAGGTTGGGACTGGATGCCCGGAATCAGAGATCGGAATATAGGAATATGGCAGCCGGTGCATTTATATTTTACCGAAGCTGTAAAAATAAACGATACGCAAATAGTTACTTCTTTACCGCAGTTGCCTGATACAACATTAGCTACCATAACAATCAGGACAAATGTTGTAAATAATTCTTCCGAAAATCAAGTTGTAAAACTTAATGGGAGAATCGGGAAAATTTCCTTTTCAAAAGAAGTATCGCTACTGCCCCTAGAACAGAAAAACATCGAATTTTCTCCTTCTGAATTTAAGCAACTGAATATTCAACATCCTGCTTTGTGGTGGCCCAATGGTTATGGTCGGCAAGTGCTCCAAAGTTTTGAATTACAGGTTCTTGTTGATGGACAGATGTCGGATGAAAAGAATATCCGTTTCGGAATCCGTGAAATGTCTTACGAATTGTCTGTTGATTTACCCGAGAAACAAAATGCCCGAGTGGAATATCAACCGGTGAAAGCATTATCAAATGGAAAGCCTATTTTCGATAACACGCATCCTCGCGATTTGGGAGGAAATCATCACATTCCGGCTTTGCAAGCAGACGTAGACGCAAGTTCGTTGAAAATTATTGAAGATAGCACAATGTCCCCTTACCTTGTGATTAAAGTAAACGGTCAACGAATTTTTTGTCGCGGTGGAAACTGGGGAATGGATGATGCGATGAAACGTTCGGACAGGAAACATTTGGAACCATATTTCTTGCTGCATCAACAAGCCAATCTGAATATGGTGAGAAACTGGACTGGCGAAAGTACCGAGGAAACTTTTTACGAATTGTGTGATGAGTACGGAATGCTCGTGTGGAATGATTTCTGGCTTTCGACACAGGGTTATAATCTCACGCCGAACGATCACGATTTGTTTCTCGAAAATGCACTGGATGTGATTGTGCGTTATCGAAATCATCCTTCCATAGCACTTTGGAATCCGCGCAACGAAGGTTATGCTCCAAAATATATCGAGGAAAAGTTAAATGCCTATGTGGCAAAATACGACGGAACGCGCCTTTATCAGCCGAATTCGATCAACATGAACCTGAAACCGAGTGGGCCATGGAACTATTTCAAAGATCCGGCTGATTATTTCCGCAATAATGCCCGTGGGTTTAAT
>JBBIID010000115.1:0-8421 GCA_037446675.1 Paludibacter sp. | reverse complement strand
CATTTGCAACTGGTAAAATGGTACAGCACGCGAATATGCTTTTGCAACAAATAATTGATACTCCTAATACTCGTTACACTTTAGTTCCAAACCAATATGTTGGCGTTTGGAAAGTTGGATTTAAACCTCAATTGTTGATGAGAGAATATCTGACTCGCCGTGGTAATGCACATTTGCGCAAAGATCAATATCAACCTTCCCGTTGTCCTCTGTTGGGTTACGAATTAAATTATCTGACTATTGAAGGTGCAAAAATTCCATCACGCTTCTTAAAAGTGTACAAACAAGATGAAGTCGGAACGAAAGGGTATGATGATGGAGCTGATAAATTGTTCGACTTCTTTAAACGAGAATTATCTAATTATCTTACTCCGGAATTAGATCCTCGAGGACGTGAAATTATCGAAGCTTGTCTACGCGGTGCTTCGGTGGATGAATATGAAGCATTTATAGATTATGAGTAAATAAAGCAACGTTTCAGTTGTTATTTATAGTAACAACTGAAACGAATATTCTATAAAAAAACCACCCCAAAAGCTTTTAATAGCTTTTGGGGTGGTTTTTTTACGTTTTTACTATGTAGTTAAGCGTTTTTTGCTTTTACTACAATTGCTTTGAAAGCTTCCGGGTGATTCATTGCTAAATCGGCTAATACTTTGCGGTTCATTTCGATACCTGATTTGTGCAAAGCGCCCATTAATTTTGAATAAGACATACCTTCTAAACGTGCAGCTGCATTGATACGTTGAATCCACAATGCGCGGAAATTACGTTTGTTGTTTTTGCGGTCGCGGTATGCATATTGCAATCCTTTTTCCCAAGTGTTTTTGGCTACGGTCCATACATTACGACGGCCTCCAAAATAGCCTCTTGTAAGGCTTAAAATTCTTTTTCTTCTGTTACGTGAAGCAACGTGGTTTACTGATCTTGGCATAATTAAATGATTTGTGAATGTTAGCGTCGCATTTCGCTGCGAACTTTAAGCTAAAGGCATTCGATTTTTTGACTTAAGAATGAGTTTTTAAAAGTAAGTGTTTTGGCTTATTTCAAACAAAGCATTTCTTTAACGTTTGTCATGTCAGTTTTGCAAACAAGAGCTGCATGAGTAAGGTTACGTTTTTGTTTTGTTGTTTTTTTAGTCAAAATGTGACTTTTAAAAGCATGTTTTCTTTTAATCTTTCCTGTTCCGGTAAGAGTGAATCTTTTTTTAGCACCGGAGTTAGTTTTCATTTTTGGCATTGTTACTTATAATTTAGTTGTAAAATCCTTCGCTTGATCGATCAATCTATTTTGTTTTCTTTGGCGACATCATGATAATCATGCGTTTGCCTTCCAAAAGTGGTAGTTGATCTACTTTGGCATAATCTTCCAAATCGTTGGCAAAACGAAGAAGTAAAACTTCGCCCTGTTCTTTGAATAGAATTGATCGCCCTTTGAAAAATACGTAAGCTTTCACTTTGCAGCCTTCTTTCAGAAATTCCTGAGCATGTTTCAGTTTGAAATTATAATCGTGATCGTCAGTTTGAGGTCCGAATCGAATTTCTTTTAAAACTACTTTAGCTGTTTTTGCTTTAGCCTCTTTTTCTCGTTTTTTTTGTTGGTACAAAAACTTCTGATAATCAACAATTTTACAAACCGGAGGAGCAGCATTCGGTGAGATTTCCACCAAGTCTAATTCTAATTGATCGGCTATGCGAATGGCTTCTTCGTAAGAATAAATACCTTGTTCCACATTGTCACCTACCAAACGAACTTCCTTTACCCCTTTTATTTTATCGTTTATCCGATTGGGCTGTTCTTTTATCCGACCTTTGTTTTGTGGTCTGATGATTAATTGTTTAGCTATTGTTTGTTTCCTCCCTAACTTTAAAAAATGAATAAAATATTTCTTGCATTTTGAGCGTGCAAATATAATACATTTATTTGGATTACTATATAGATGTGATTAAATAATTACGACAAATAAAGAAATTATTTTCTTCTTAATTGTCAATGAATCTGTTTCTTATTTAGTTTTTCAGCCAGATATTGTTCCAATCTATTCATCGCTTTTTCAATATTCGATAATGAGTTGGCATACGAAAAGCGTACAAATCCCTCTCCGCCTGTTCCAAAATCAATTCCGGGGGTAATGCCTACATGCGCGTTTTCCAAAATATCAAAAGCAAATTTATAAGAATCCGCAGTGAACATTCTGGCATCGCAAAATACATAAAAAGCGCCTTGTGGCTCTGTGTGTATAATGAATCCCATTTGCTTCAGTCTGTTGATGAGGTAAATTCTTCGCTCGTTGTAGATCGTCGACATTTTGTCGACATCAGGTTGAGCTTGCGTTAAGGCTGCGATGCCTGCTTTTTGAGCGGTACTTGGGGCGCAAATAAACAGGTTTTGTTGAAGTATTTGCAACGATCGCATATATTCTTTGGGTGCGATAACATAACCCAGGCGCAGTCCGGTCATGGCAAAACGCTTCGAAAATCCGCTCACAACAAACGCTTTGTCGGTAAATTCAAGTATTGATCTTGCTTTTCCATTATATACTAGCCCGTGATAAATTTCGTCGGAGATAACCGGAACGTTAAGTGTCGCTAAGTCTTTGTAAACATTATCATTAATCAATGTTCCGGTAGGATTCATGGGCGAATTCACAAAAATAGCTTTTGTTTTGCTTGTGATTTTTTTCGTTATATCAGCTACATTGTATTGAAAGTCGCATTCTGCTTGCAGTGGAACAAATACGGGATTTGCCTGGCAAGCCAAAGCAAAATTTTTGTAACATGGATAACCAGGATTTGACATGATAACTTCATCTTTTGGTTCGCAGAGCAACATAAGAGTCATTAAAATGGCCGGCGACGACCCGGATGTGACTAAAATGCAATCAGGATCGACGTTTACATTGTATTCTTTTTTGTAAAACTCGCTAATTTCCTGACGTAATTCAGGGTCTCCAAGTGAATGAGTGTAATGAGTTTCGCCTTTGTTCAATGCTTCGACCGAAGCTTTAATAATGCATTCCGGCATATCGAAATCGGGTTCGCCCACTTCCATGTGGATAACATCAATTCCATTTCGTTGTAATTCATTTGCGCGTTCCAAAACATCCATTACAATAAATGGAGTCATTTTATCAATGGTTCTGTTCATTTCAACTCGTTGTTAATTTGCATTGCAAAAGTACAGATTTTCCTTTTAAAATGTTCGTGAAAACAATCAAATAGCCAACTAATGAATAAGTGATGGGAGATATTGCAGGTTTGCGGAATTATAACTATCTTTGCCCCACTTTTTTGCAAAAGAAAGTGTGATGGGAAATTAAGCGACTAATCACTTAAAAACAAAACGCTTAAATTTTGAGTAACACATAAAAAACAAAAGATGAAAACATTTGAATTAAAAGGAACCGTAAGAACCGGGTTAGGAAAAAAAGCTTCTAAAGCAGAAAGAGTTTCAGAAAACGTACCATGTGTATTGTACGGAGGAAAAGAAAACGTACACTTTACAACAACAGTTAGCGATATTCGCAAATTAGTTTATAGCCCAGAAGTATTTGTTGTTGATCTTGACATTGATGGAAAAAAGACAAAATCTATCATGAAAGCTCTACAATTCCACCCAGTAACTGATAAAGTATTACACATCGACTTCTTAGAAGTGTTTGCAGACAAAGCTGTTACAGTTGAAATTCCTGTTAAATTGGAAGGTCTCGCTGAAGGTGTTAAAGCCGGGGGTAAACTTGCTTTGGAAATGCGTAAGCTGAAAGTTAAAGGTTTCTATGCTGAAATTCCTGAAAACATTGTAATCGATGTAACTTCTTTAGGTTTAGGAAAAACTATTCAGGTAGCAAAAGTATCTGTACCAAAACTTGAAATTCTTAATGCTAAGAATGCGGTTGTTGCACAGGTTAAATTGACAAGAGCTGCTCGTGGAGCTGCTGCAAATGCAAATAAATAATATCTTAGTTCAAAAGTAAAAAGTTTAAAAGTGGGAAAAGAGTGATTTCCCTAAACTTTACGAACTTTATAAACTTTACAACTATCAAACTGAATTATGAAATACTTAATTGTAGGTTTGGGAAATATAGGTAGCGAATACCAGAATACCCGCCACAACATAGGATTTACAATGTTGGACGCTTTTGCTAAAGCGTCCAATGTTTTTTTTACCGAAAACCGCTATGGTTCGACCTGCGAGGTAAAGCTGAAAGGGCGCACGTTGATATTATTGAAACCATCAACATTTATGAATTTGAGCGGAAATGCGCTGCGTTACTGGATGCAGAAAGAGAACGTTCCGATTCAGAACGTGTTGGTTATTGTCGATGATCTGGCACTTCCATTTGGCACTTTACGTCTGAAACCAAAAGGTTCGGATGCCGGGCACAATGGATTGAAAAATATTCAGGAAATTCTCGGACATAGTGACTATGCTCGGCTTCGTTTCGGAATTGGAAGCAATTTTTCGAAAGGCCGACAGATTGAGTACGTGTTGGGAAAATGGAGCGATGAAGAAATGGCGGCTCTTTCTGAGCGGGCAGAACGTTGTGTTGAGATCATTAACAGCTTTTGCCTTGCCGGATTGCAGCTGACTATGACGCAGTTTAACGGAAAATGATTAATAATGTGGTGATGAGATAGTGTGCTGATAAGTTGATGCAAAGATACGATGATTTAGTAATTGTGGATTTTGTTGGGAAATTATCAAACTCATACATTCTCAGATTAAATATGAAGACTGAAGTTCGAATAGATAAATGGTTGTGGGCTGTTCGGTTGTTCAAAACGAGAACTTTGGCAGCCGAAGCTTGTAAAAAAGGGAAAGTGATTATCCAGAATGTACAGGTAAAACCATCCCGAAACATTAAGGTTGGAGACATAATTTCCATAAAGAAAAATCCGGTTTTGTACTCATTTAAGGTATTAGCTTTGAGTGAAAACAGGATGAATGCTAAATTGGTACCGGACTTTATGCTGAATGTAACGACTCCGGATCAACTTGAATTGATTGAGTTGGCAAAACTTGCCGGACAAACCGGTCGCGACAGAGGAACCGGTAGGCCAACCAAAAAAGACCGACGTGAAATTGAAGAATTCACAGAACCCACTTTTATTGATGAAGATGATGAATGGGACTTTTGAATTAAGTCTCAAATTCATTTGATAAAAACGATTAACCATTTAACTATAAAAAAGTGTTTATAGCCCATAAACTTAAGAAAGAAAATATCTGCGAATATTTGCTTTATATGTGGCAAATAGAGGATTTGATAAGAGCTTGCAAATTAGATTTGGATGCGATAGAGAAGAATATCGTTGCACCATATCCTGTTTCGGACGAAGAAAAGAAGGCTTTATTTGAATGGTACGAAAGTCTTATCGAAATGATGAGATTGGAGAATATTCAACAAGAAGGGCATTTGCAGCTTAATAAGAATGTGTTGTCGGAACTGAATGAATTTCATTTGCAGATGTTAAGCTCTGGAACGGATGCGGCATATAATGCGAAATTTTATCATGTTCTTCCTTTTATAACTCAGCTGCGATTGCAACAAAATAATCTTGAAGCTAATGATGTAGAAGTGTGTTTTAATTTTCAGTATGCTATTATGTTGTTGCGAATTAAAAAAGCAGAAATAACTTCAGAAACGCTTCAGGCCCAATCTGAAATAAGTAAATTTATGATTTTGCTAAATAAATTCTATCAGCAATACAAAAACGGCGATTTGACATTTGATGAATAAATTTAGTTGAATGAAGGACTCTCATTAGTAAATTTTAGTTACTTTTGGGCTGCGATAAACAAACGCAAACCAACAAAATCATTTGAAACTTTAAAACTAATTGAAATGAAAGGCATAATTTTGGCCGGAGGTTCCGGAACAAGACTTTATCCTATTACAAAAAGTATTTCAAAGCAAATTATTCCGGTTTACGATAAACCAATGATTTACTATCCGCTATCTGTTTTAATGTTGGCAGGCATTCGCGAGATACTTATTATTTCAACTCCGCACGATATTCACCTTTACGAAAATCTATTGGGTGATGGGCAAAATTTTGGAATAAAACTGGAATATGCTATTCAGCCTTCGCCCGATGGTTTGGCACAAGCTTTTATCATTGGCGAAAAATTCATTGGCGATGATAATGTTTGTATGATCTTGGGCGACAATATATTTTATGGTTTCGATTTTTCCAGAACGTTGCGCGAAGCAGCTGAGTTAAAAGATGGAGCAATTGTTTTCGGATATTATGTGAACGACCCGGAACGTTATGGAGTTGCCGAATTTGATAAAGGCGGAAAGGTTCTTAGTTTGGAAGAAAAACCTGAGAATCCGAAATCGAACTACGCCGTTACAGGATTGTATTTCTATAGCAATGATGTAGTGAAGAAATCGTTAGGTTTGAAGCCCTCGAAGCGTGGAGAACTTGAAATTACCGATTTGAACAGGCTATACCTTGAAGAAGGCCGCCTTAGCATGAAAATCATGGGTCGCGGGATGGCTTGGCTCGATACAGGAACTCACGACAGTCTTTTGGAAGCTTCCAATTTTATTGCAACAATCGAAAATCGCCAAGGATTGAAGGTGGCTTGTTTGGAAGAAATTGCTTATCGATATGGTTATATCACACGCGAGAAATTGTTGCAACTTGCCGAACCGTTGAAAAAGAATTATTATGGGCAGTATCTGATCAAAATAGCTGCTGAAACAATTTGAACTTAAAATATGGTAAAAGGAGCATGCTGCTTACAATCTTACCGTTTGCTGTGTATTAAATGGAAATTATAAAAACCCCTATTCAGGATTTGATAATCATAAAACCTCGTGTGTTTGAAGATGCACGGGGCTTTTTCTGTGAAACATATAACGAGAAAAATTACCGCGAAGCAGGAATTAATCTTGCGTTTTGTCAGGATAATCAATCGAAATCGTCGTACGGTGTCGTTCGTGGACTTCATTATCAACTAAATCCGCAAAGTCAATCGAAATTAGTGTCTGTGGTTCAGGGTGCGGTTTGGGATGTTGCCGTTGATTTACGAGCCGACTCGCCAACCTTCGGTCAGTGGTATGGAGTGGAGCTTACAGAGAATAATCATTTACAATTTCTAATTCCGCAAGGATTTGCTCATGGTTTTTCCGTTTTAAGCGAAACGGCTGTATTTAGTTATAAGTGTGATAATTTTTACAGTCCAGTGCTGGAAAGAGGTATTATTTACAACGATCCTGCGTTGGGAATTGATTGGAAAATTCCGGCAGACAAGGCTATTATATCTGAAAAAGATACCAGACATCCGCTTTTTGTAGACGCGGAAAAAAACTTTTGAAACTGATTTAACTATTTTGATCGATAGTCAATGAATACAAACAAGTTTTTCATACTGTTTTTTGTCGTGTTTATTGCATTGTTTTCGTGTAAGAAACAATCTCCGCAATTGCCTGCAAACAAGATTAAAGAAAACAATGATAGCACATTGACTTTATTGGAAATTAATAAAAGACTGGCAGTTAAAGAAGATAGTTTGCTGAAAACTTTTGTTTATAAAAAAAGTAAACAGTTTACCAGAAGCGATTTAGGCTTTTGGTATAAGACAGATAAATCGGCTACCGGAAATTTCTTGAAAATTAACGACACGTGCAATATTGATTATGAGCTGAAACTTATAAATGGAAAAACAGTTTTGCATGAATCGCGAAAAATTGTTTTAGGAAAAAAAGATGCAATTCCGGGAATCGAAAACGCTCTGGAGCTGCTTAAGAAAGGGGAGAAGGCCACAATAATTATTCCATGGTATCTTGGATATGGAATGAAAGGTTTTGAGGAAATTATTCCTCCTTATACCTCATTGATATGTGAAATTGAAATTAAATTATGATACGTTTAATAATCTATTCGATAGAACGTTAAATAGATTCTGAAACGTCTGAATTATACATTTATATTTGTTTTATTTAACTTTTAAATCCCGTTTTTTAATCGGATATTTGTATTAAAATATTTTATCTGAATGAAAAGAATTATTTATTCAATCTTCTTTGTCTTTACTCTGGTTTTTACTTTGAGTTCATGTCAGGATATAACTTATGCCACTGAGCTTAAGAATGAAAAACTGTTGATTCAGGAATTCATCCAACGTAATAAAATAAAAGTAATTACAGAATTGCCTCCTGATTCTACAATTTGGAATGATGATGAGTATTATTTAAATTCGGATGGGCTTTATTTTCATCTAAGCAAACCGGGAGTAGGAGCTAAAGTTTCACTGAACGATGTTATTATTCCTCGATTCAAACAATATGCGTTGACTGAAAGTCCGGATACACTCAGCAATTGGACCACTATCGATTACGCATTCCTTTCCCAGTATAAATTTAATTATGGGAATTATTCTCAATCCTGTACTGCTTTCCATCAAGCTGTA
>JBBIID010000114.1:2330-8483 GCA_037446675.1 Paludibacter sp. | reverse complement strand
TATTACGAATTTACGGGAGACACAGAATTTGCAACACAAACGCTATTGCCAGTAGCCAAATCCGGAATCACTTTCTTTGATAAGCATTTTGCGAGAGATGAAGCAGGCAAACTATTGCTCGATCCAGATAATGCAATTGAAATGTTTTGGAAAGTAAAGAATCCTGCACCGGATATTGCAGGACTAAAATCCGTATTAACCAGACTGATTGCATTGCCCGAATCGCTTGTTGATAATACAACCAAAACCGAATGGCAAAATTTTTTAGCTGAAATACCGGAGTTGCCAGCTACACTCGATGGAGATGTGAAATTATTACTTCCATACGAAGGTCCTCAAACAGCTCAACCCAGAAACGGAGAAAATCCAGAACTGTATGCTGTATACCCATTTCGCCTTTATGGCTATGGAAAACCGGATATGCAATTGGCGATTAATACTTTTAATGCCCGAAAACAAACATTTAAAGGTTGTTGGTCACAAGACCCTATTCAGGCTGCTATGTTAGGACTTTCCAATATCGCAAAAGATTATGTGAATTTCAACCTGACACGAAAAGATCCGAGACAAAAATTTCCGGCATTTTGGGCGAAAGCAAATGACTACGCACCCGATCAGGACAATGGCGGAAATGGTGAACACGGCTTGCAACTAATGGTAATGCAAACAGACGGACGAAAGATCATTCTTTTACCTGCATGGCCACAAGGTTGGGAAGGGGACTTTAAACTGAATGCTCCGTTTAATACAACAGTGGAAGGAACGATTGCCAATGGAACTGTCTCAAATCTGGTGGTGACTCCGGCAGAAAGAGCCGCTGATGTAACCATAATGTCATCAATCAAATATAGTCAATCCGGTTGGGTCGCAAGTGCATCGAATAATGACATCACTGCTTTTAGAGCTATTGATGGAAATACAAACACTCGTTGGGACACACAAACCATCCAAGTTCCGGGACAGACTTTTACCGTAAATTTCGGAAAAAAGCTATCGATAAATAAAATTATCCTCGACTATCCCACAACAGTTGGAGACGGTCCCGAAAGCTTTGAATTAATGATTTCGGATAACGGAACCGATTGGTCACAGTCAATTTTAAAAGGAAAAGGCAGCAATATTTCTACCGAAATGAGATTTGAGCCAGTAAGTACACAATATATTAGAATCAAACAAACCGGATCAAAAAATCTGTATTGGTCCATTGCCGAAATAAATGTTTATGGTGCCGGGGATAACGGAGCAGCAGATGTGGTGTCGGTAAAAAGAGATGCATTTCAGGTCGAAATAATTCCAAACCCGGCAAAAGATTTTATAAAAGTAAAAGCTCCTTTTAAACAATATAATGTCGTGATATCTGACTTAAATGGAAAGTTGGTAATGAAAGCTTGCGATCAAAATTCTTTTTCGAAAATTAGCACCAAAGAATTAAGAAAAGGGATGTATATTGTAGATGTTATTTGTGGAGATAAACAAGTGAGTAAGAAGTTGGTAATATCTTAAATCCAATTAGTTGTATAAATCTAAGCTAGAGCACATTATAAAACAACATAATAAAAATATCATGAAAAAATTAATCTTTTTATTTTCTATTATGGCTGTTCTGCTAAACACGGTAACAGCTAAAAACATTTATCTATCGCAAACCGGAAGCGATAGTAACGATGGCCTTTCTTTAGTAACTCCAGTAGCAACATTATCAAATGCTTACCTTAAAGCTGATGCGGGAGATATTATCAAGGTTACGGGAATAATTGATTTCTCGGTTGATCCTGCTTTGACAACTACACCAAAAGCCGGTCTTGCCATCGACAAACAAATTACAATTGAAGGAACTTCGGCAGCTACTGATGGTTTTGATGGTAAGCAATCCACCCGTTTTTTTCAACTAAACGAAGGAGCTGAATTGACATTGAAAAATCTCCTAGTCAAGAACGGAAGTTACAATGCTGCTCTAGGTGGTGGTGCAATGTATATAAATGGTGGAAAATTGGTTTGCGAAAATGTAATTTTCGACAGCAACTCAGTTAATTATAGCAATGCTGCAACAGGAGGAGTGCTCAGAGTTGATGCAACAACTGGGTTGAGCTTCAAAAATTGCAAATTCTCTCAAAATTCAGGAAACAGTGCGGGTGTTTTGTATGTAAACGATACAAAAAATCCAAATGTAAATATCACTTTTAATAGCTGTTTATTTATATCCAATATATCCAATGGAAACAATGGAGGTACAGTTTCTTATTTCCGATTAGCAAATTCTGCCGATAGCAATAATATTTCATTCGTTAACTGTACGATGACGAAGAATCAGGTTACGGCGCAATCAAACGGTGGAATGCTCTATTTCACCAGATCTAATGCAAACGTAACAAGTAATATTATTAATTGTACAATTTATGACAACACTGCTGCCGGTTTCACTAACCATGGCGCAGGCATAAAGGTACTAACAGCCTATTATGGTAAGTTAAACATTTACAATACGGTGCTTGAAGGCAATATGACCTTGCAAAACAAAGTTTACAGCGATTTGGTTTATTCCTTTGCTCCTACCACCAACAATTTAAGCATCAAAAATTCGATTGTAGGAAGAAGCGGAGGAACGACTACTATCCCAAGTGAATGCTACTCAGGCGACAATTATTTTAATTATTTGGTCGATCGATCAATTAAGCTGGATTTAATTGCCTATTTTGCAAGCTTTGATGAAGCAAAAAGCATCTATCCTATTTTGCCCGGATCAGCAGCAATAAATCTTGGTGATGCTCAATACTTACAAGCTTTAAACATTAATGTTGACCAAGCCGGAACTGTTCGTCCGTTCACAAATAACAAATGCCATGCTGGAGCTGCCGAAATTATGGGAACTATTACCAATCCCGATGGAAGTCCGGCCGAAAATTACAACCATTTCATCATGTACGGGCAAAGTCTTTCAACAGGTCATCAGGCATATCCTGTAATTTCTACAGAAAATGTTACAGGCAACTACATGATTGGCGATCAGATATGGATTAATTATGGAAATTCTAACCCTACAGAATTTAATCCGTTAGTTGGAACTATTTCGAATGCTTTCAAAAATCAGCAAGGAATAATGAGCAGAAACTCGGGTACTATTGCCGAATGTCCATTATTTGGAGCAGTAAATCATATCCAGATGAAGCAACCCGGGCAAAAAATTCTTGCCACATCGGCGGGTACAAGCGGTATGACAATTGAACAATTATCTAAAGAATCGCAAACCAAAACTTTATATAACGACTATGTCAACTCTGTGAAATATGCCGCCGCAATTGCAAGAAACTCTAACATCGTAATGTCGTGCCCTGCTATTTTCTGGTTACAGGGCGAATGGAATTATCAGGGTTACGAAGAAGGATTAACGTTGGGAAGTAAACCAACTTCTGATAAAAATGAATACAAAGCTCTGATGTTGAACCTTAAGAACAATATGCAATCCGAAGCTCAATTCAGATACGGACAAGAAGAAAAACCACTATTCATAACCTACGAATGTGGCGCACAATATATCAAAGGTCGCGAACAAACTATTGGAATGGCAGAGCTTGAGGCTTCCAACGAAAATGAAGATATCGTTTGCGCCGGATCAATTTATCCAATGACAGACAGAGGCGGACACCTTGACCCGAACGGATATCGCTGGTACGGCGAGATGCTCGGAAAAGTATATTATCAGACAAAAGTACTTGGCGAAAAATTTAAACCGTTGCAACCAAAGGAAATATCAAGAACTGAATTAAATAACAAAATCAAAATTAAGTTCTTGGTTAAGCATTTACCATTAGTTTTAGATCAATCTATTCTTCCTAAAATGCAGGATTACGGATTCGAAATTTATGTAAATAATGCAAGAATGACAATCACCAATGTTTCTATTGAAAACGATTGCGTATATATTACAACCTCTGGTTCAATGGTCGGAAATCTTGAAGTGGTTTACGCCGGAGAACACACAGGAGGAAGTGGAAATCTACGCGACAGTGATCCTTACCAAGCATATTTCAATTATATTGATTTGGATAAGAAAAACCCCGACAATTCATATGTATTCCCAAGAGATGCAACTGAAACTACTTTAAGGCCTAGTTACGAACCTAAAGATGCAAGCGGAGCTGTAATTTACGATCAGCCATATCCATTGTACAATTTCAGTGTATCGTTCTATTACAAAGTAAGTGCCGATCAGCAAGTTTATACAGTACCCAATATTGACAATGTATCGGGAACAAAAACAACGTTTTCCAGTAAAGGAATTACTGCTTTTCAGTCAGGAAAAAATCTAACAATCGAAACTGATATACAAGATATGGAAGCTTTTAATGTAAAAATATTCAGCACATCAGGACTATTGATCAATTCGTTTTGCCTGCTGGCCGGAAACGGTAAAAACAGAAAAGAATACTCGTTAAGTAGCTTACAATCGGGCATTTATTTAGCCAATATTGAATCCGAAACGAGAGCTAAAACAGTTAAGCTCGTCGTAAATTAATTGTATCCAGAGCATTAATGCAATGCCCCAGAAAATAAAGTTAGTAATCTCAATAATATGATCAATAAATATTGATCGACTAGTTTTTTTAGGTATAAAAAAGTTGTGTATATGAAATATAAATTAGTTATTTTAGCTTCCGTTTTTCTTTTCAATCTCCAGAACAATTCGTTGTTTTCACAAAAAAAGTACGACTCTTATTCAGGATTGGTAATGGCCGGATATCAGGGTTGGTTCAATACGCCTGATGACGGAACACAAAGAGGCTGGAGACATCTTGGAAAGCAGCATGGGTTTATGGCCGGTTCGTGCAATATCGATTTATGGCCCGATGTGTCGGAATATCCGAAAACATACGTTACCGGATTTGAATTTCAAGATGGTTCGACAGCAAAAATGTTTAGTTCGGCAGATAAATCCACTGTTGAAACTCATTTCAGGTGGATGAAAGAATACGGAATCGACGGCGTGTTTATGCAGCGTTTTGTAGTTGAAATCAAGAACAAAAGCGGACTCCGGCATTTCAATAATGTGCTGTCAAATGCCTTTGATGCGGCAACCAAAAACGATCGGGCTATTTGCATTATGTACGATTTAAGTGGCATGCGGACAGGTGATGCAAAAATCGTTTTATCGGACATGGATAGTTTATCTGCTGTTTATGATCTTAAAACACGTAAAAAAAGTCCCACTTATCTGTACCAAAACAAGAAACCATTAGTATGTATCTGGGGAATAGGATTTAACGATGGGCGTAATTACGGGCTTGCCGATGCAGAGCAAATAATTGATGGACTGCGCGAAAGAGGATTTAGCATTATGATTGGCGTACCCACTTATTGGCGGGAGTTAAGATCTGATACCGAAAATGACATAAAACTACACTCATTGATAAAAAAGTGCGACATCTTACTTCCATGGTTTGTAGGAAGATATAACGAAAAAAGTTATGCCGAATTTTCAAAAATCATTCCTGAAGATTTGAAATGGTGTAAAAAGAACAAAATACAGTATGTCCCACTCATTTATCCGGGTTTTTCGTGGGTAAATATGAAAGGAAAAAATACTGTTCAGATACCCCGTAACAAAGGATCGTTTTTTTGGAAACAAGTGTATGGTGCTCTATCGGCAGGCTGCTCTTCGCTGTATATTGCTATGTTCGACGAAATGGATGAAGGAACAGCTATTTTCAAAGCTGCAACCGAAGTCCCGGTGGGCGAAAGTAAATTCATCTCTATCGAAAAGGAATTAGGTGGTGATTATTATCTTTGGCTGGCCGGAAAAGCTGGGGAAGTATTACGAAAAAAAGAAAAGGTATCGCCCACTATACCTGTCCGACTAAAATGAAACTATTAAATACTAATATAAATGAAAAGCAATAAGCAACGATTCTATTTATCATTTATCCTGATTTTATCTGTAAACTTTGCCATTCAATTAAAATCATTTGCACAAGATAACACGCTTATCGGAAAAGTTTTTTGTGGATATCAGGGCTGGTTCAATTGTTATGGCGATGGATCAGCAATCGAACGTTGGTTTCACTGGTCCGGCGGGACTTACAGATCAAATGCCGGTTACCCTGCTCCGGGACATTTAAATTTCGAAATCTATCCTGATGTTACAGAATACAGCTCCGA
>JBBIID010000114.1:0-2301 GCA_037446675.1 Paludibacter sp. | reverse complement strand
CGTCAAAGTTGTTCTCATCTTTCAAAAGCGACGTAATGAACAAGCATTTCGAATGGATGCAAACTTACGGCATTGATGGAGTGGCTCTCCAGCGTTTTTTAGGTGAAACAAAAGATGGCGTTTTCAAAACAGGCCGCGACAGTGTTTCGGTTCGTATGAAACGTGCTGCCGAAAAGTATCAAAAGCTCTTCTACATTATGTACGATATGGGAGCTGATGATACAACTTATTTCAAAAATGACTGGAATCATATGGTTCGCGATCTTAAAATTACGAACTCGCCATACTACGCCACTCAGAACGGAAAACCTGTTGTTTGTATCTGGGGATTTGGATTCACCAGCCGGCAAAATCTTCCTGCCAATAGCCTTGCCATTATCAATTGGCTCAAAAAAAATGGATATTACGTAATTGGCGGCGTACCAACTGACTGGCGATTGGGAATTAACGACTCATATTCGGGATATGAAACCGTTTATCAAGCGTTTGATATGATTTCGCCGTGGACAGTGGGTAGAGGTGCAGTGGTTAACAACACTTACAAAACTACCTATCTGCAAAGCACACAATATCGACTACCAGCCCGTCATTTTTCCCGGTTTTGCATGGTCAAACTGGAACTCGGACAAAGTAAACGAAATTCCGAGAAAAAAAGGAGATTTATTATGGCAGCAAGTTTATAACATTAAAAACATGGGAATTCCAAGCATGTACGTTGCAATGTTTGACGAATATGACGAAGGTACGGCAATTATAAAAGCCGCCGACAGTTACTTTGCCATTCCTACCGATCAGTATTTTCTAACGTTAAGTGCCGATGGAACCTATATTTCGTCTGACTTTTATTTGCGACTCGTAGGGAAAGCAACACGGGTTTTTAAAGGACTCGATCCGCTGACAACAAATGTTACAATTCCATATTCTGTTGGTCCAAATTGGTTCAGAACAAGTGTTGAGGCAGGTACTGATGCGCTAGTTCTTACTCCAAATTCGGTAGAATCCAAATCAAATGTCCTCGGTCTTGGTGGAAGTGGTTCACCTAGTTGCTTAGGCACTTCATCCGGAGTTAGTCACTCAGGAAGATACTCCATTAAAGTCTCCGGAAACGATAATTCCTCCAGCAGTTCTTATTGCAGTTTTATGGCTTTCGATGTAAATATTCCTATAGAATCCGATTTGCAAATGAGCTATTGGTCGTATCCATTAAATGAAAATGGCAGATACGTAGCGATCGATTTATTAATGACCGATGGAACAAGACTTAAAACTCTCGACGTTAAAGATGTAAATAATATTTCGATGAAACCGTCTCAGGGAAGAGGGACTATAAATACGTGGACTCAAACCATTTGTAACATTGGACAACAACTCAGTGGTAAAACAATTGATAAAATACTGATTACCTACGACCAACCCGCCAACACAGGTGACTTCAGCGGTTATATCGATGACATTATTCTGAAAAGTGCATCAATTAATACAGGTATTGAAAACATTGCAGAAAATGGTTCTTCTCATATCCGCGTTTACCCAACAATAATAAGGAATGAAGATATCATTATTGACGCAACGGCTTTAGCATTTAGCTTTGAACAAATCGAAGTTTCTGTTTTGGACTTGCAGGGAGAAGTGTTGAAAATCGGCTCATTTGGCGTAGGAAGCTCGTCTCATATTTCTTTACAGAGCTTATCACAAGGCACTTATCTGGTTGTAATCAAAGGAAACCATTTCAAAGAAACTAAAAAAATTATTAAGTTATAAAACCCTTTATCAAAATACGAATTTTTATGACCTTTCCACAAAAATATGTTGTTGCCGTTATCTTGTCTTTTTTTATTCAGTTTTCCTATTCTCAAAATAAGGAATCAAAACTCCCCTATTTGGATAATACACTAACAGTTGAAGAAAGAGTAAACGATCTTGTAAGCAGGATGACTATTGATGAAAAAGTGGGACAAATGCTTCACGCCGCTCCTGCAATTCCACGCTTGAATATATCTGCTTATAATTGGTGGAACGAATGTTTGCATGGTGTGGGTCGCTCGGAATTCAAAGTAACGGTTTTCCCTCAGGCAATAGGGTTGGCAGCAACCTTCGATCCTGATGCGTTGGGTAAATCGGCAACAATTATTTCCGACGAAGCCAGAGCTATATACAACGAAACCAACAAATCTTCGTTGAAAGGGGCACAATACGCGGGATTGACCTTTTGGACTCCCAACATCAATATTTTCCGTGACCCGCGTTGGGGTCGTGGACAGGAGACCTATGGAGAAGATCCTTATCTGACTTCTCAACTGG
>JBBIID010000113.1:0-8492 GCA_037446675.1 Paludibacter sp. | reverse complement strand
CATGCGCTCGATGATGGCAGAAGAAGATACTTGGCCAATTGGAGATGTTTGGTATTATCATGATTTGCACGATGGACAAAGAGATTATGTTCAAGCTATTGAATCGAAATACGGAACTCCCGACAATCTGGATGATTTTTGTAAAAAAGCACAGTTTGTAAATTTCGATAGTCATCGTGCCATGTTCGAATCGTGGAATAGTCGCTTATGGAACAATACGAGCGGTTTGCTGCTTTGGATGACGCATCCGGCATGGCCAAGCACGGTTTGGCAAATATATTCGTACGATTATGAAACATTCGGATCGTTTTACGGCGTGAAAAAAGCTTGCGAACCTGTTCATGTTCAGTACAATCTTCATGACAATAAAGTTGTAGTGCTCAATACAACGCTTCAACCAGTTGGAAAATCAAAGATTGCTTTCGTAATCTACGATGTGAATGGGAAGGAATTGCTTCGCAAGGAGCAGTTGTTTAAAACTATAAAAATCAATTCTCTGACTGAGTGTTTTACTCCCGCTTTACCCGCAGGTCTACCTGAAGTTTATTTGGCTAGAGTTTCGCTTCTTGATGCCAAAAACAATATCATTTCTCAAAATGAATACTGGAAGTCTCCTTCCGGTAATTTCGACATATTTAATTCGCTCAAAGAGGCCGATATTCAAGCAAAAATTATTAAACAGAAAGACAAGATTGAAATTGAACTTACCAATAATTCTTCAGTTTCTGCTATTGGAGTAAAACCCGGATTGCGAAATGCAAATACGAATAAAAGAGTTTCGCCAGCAATATTCTCGGATGGATATTTTACATTATTCCCTCACGAAACAAAAAGATTATCCGTGAGTTATGATCAGCCAAATTCGGTTTGTCTGACTTTGGATGGATACAATAGAATAAACTGTAATAAGCTGATAATTAAATGAAAAAAGTATATTTAATTATAGGATTATTTTTTCTGTCCTTAAATTTATTGGCGACTGACAGAACCGGTTTCTCAACATCTTATCCGAAGGATTATAAAGATTGGGCGAATGCTTTTGTCTCTGGAAATGGAAAAATGGGCATTATGGTCTTCGGAAATCCGCTGCACGAAACGGTTATTTTCAACGACAGGAGATTTAATTTGGCTCAAACCACTGAACGAAGTTTTGCCACGGTAAGTTCAGCGGATGTGTTGCAAATAAGAAAACTGTGTGCCGAAGGAAAATTTGAGGAAGCCAACGCGCTGGCAGTAAAAACTTCGGAATGGAAGGATGGAGGCGAAGGAAATCGTCATCCGGGTTTTGCGATGTTTATCGACATGATTGAAAATGGCGACATCTCGAATTATAAGCGCTTGTGCGATTTCCGAACGGGTGAAATAAAAGTCAGTTGGACGGACAAACGTGGGCATTGGGAAAGAAAAAGTTTTGTGTCGCAAAAAGAAAATGTAGTGGTTCAAGAACTGAAAGCACCGGGGAAAAGCATTCTCAATTGCGAAATTCGTTTAGATACAGTTGCGGCAATGAATTTTCCCGTCGGGATGAAACTTATCAGAACAGCGAACGAAAGCGAGTTACGCTTTCAGGCTTATTATGCCGGAAATAAAGAGGCAGGATACGAAGGTGTTACGCGAGTGGTTACCGCTGGGGGAAAGATTGTTGTTGCGGGGAATAAACTTATAATCAGGAATGCAAAGTCGGTTTTACTTTTGACCCGAACAGAAAAATACTATCAAAATGCTGAAAATACATTTTCGGAAAATTCAGTTTCAACGAGGCTGAAACAACTTCCGGTTAGTTACGAGAAATTACTCAGAGAGCATATACAACTTCATCAAACGATTTATGATCGGGTGCATTTGGATTTGAACGCTTCGGAAGCCGATCGCGCAAAAACAAATGATGAATTACTTTTAGAACAAAAAAAATCCGAAAAGCCGCTTCCTGCTTTGTGGGAAAGACTTTTTAACTCTGGTAGATATATTTTTCTGTCATCTTCGAGTGAACTCGCTCCGCCCGATCTTCTTGGCATTTGGACAGGTGATTGCAATGCCGGTTGGGGAGGATACTATCATTTGGATGCAAATCTTAATTTACAAATTGCCGGAGGAAATACTGGAAATATGCCCGAAGCAGTGGAAGGATATTTTCATATCATAGAATCGTGGCAAAATGATTTTGGGTTGAACGCGCAAAAATTGCTGGGTTGTCGCGGAATGTTGGCTTGCGGCAATACGCCCGGAAACCGAGGATTAATGGCTTCGATAAATACCTATTATCCTTACCAATACGCTACCGGAGAAGCGCCGTGGTTGCTTTATCCAATGTGGGAACATTATCAAATTACGGGCGATACGGTTTTTCTAAAACAACGGCTTTTCCCTTTGCTGCAGGACATGGGATGGTTTTACGAAGATTTTTTGACGGAGAAAGATAGTGTAGGCCAATATATTCTTGCTGCATCTGTTTCTCCTGAAAATCAGCCTTCGAACAGAAAAGTTTCGCTATTGAATAACTGCGCTTTTGATGTGGCAGGGGCAAGATTTGCTTTGTCGGCTTTATTGAAAACGTGCGAGATTCTCAATGAAAAGGAGAACTACGCAAAGTGGGAAAATTTGTTTACGAACTTGCCAGATTATGTTGTCAATAAAGATGGAGCTATCAGCGAATGGGGTTGGCCGGAATTGAATGATAATTATAACCACCGGCACTCCAGCCAGTTGATAATGGTTTATCCGTACAGGGAACTAAGTCCGGAGCACAATTCAACATTATTCAACGCAGCTGCTGAAACATTAAAAAGGAAAGATGAATTCAACTATGAAAACGCAGGACACGGATTATTGCACAGTGCTTTGATTGCTGCCGGATTGAAAAATGCTGAGTCAGTCGGAAATAAGTTGCTTCGCCTTACCCGCGAAGGATTTTATTACAATTCGTTATGCTCGGCTCATTATGTGAACAACGGTGTTTTTTGCACTGATGTTTGTAATACATTTCCTGCCGTAATTATCGAAATGCTCGTGTCAACTTCCCCGGGCGAATTGGAACTTCTTCCTGCTTTGCCGGCAAATCTGGCCTCGGGAAAAATTTCAGGAATTAAAGGGCGAAACAGGATAACCATCGACACTCTGAGTTGGGATCAACCAAACAAAACAATCGTTTGTTCAATACATTCCGATATTGACCAGCAAGTGAACTTAATATGCCGGAAAGGTATTCAACAGATTTCTGGGCATGGTGTAAGCGGAACTTTTGCTCCCGGGCAAATCAGTTGTCAGCTTAATTTAAAAGCCGGACAATATTATGCATTAAATATTCAAACAAACTAAAGATATGAATCTGATACGTAAAACAAACACACTTTTTTTACTGCTTACTCTTTCATTCTCGCTTGTCGGTCAATCGAGAATTACCAAAGTTTTAAGTGCTGGATGGAAGTTTAGCAACAAACCTGATGAGCAAGCTTATCAAAAGGATTTTGATGATTCGAATTGGGAAAACGTTACTGTACCGCACGATTGGGCTATCGAACAGCCTTTTTTGCCGGAAGGTGATGGTTCTACCGGGAAACTCAACTGGCGCGGCGAAGGTTGGTATCGACACAAAATTAATATGACCGATGAATTGTCGGGAAAAGAAATTTATTTGCTGTTCGATGGAATTATGGCATTTCCTTCGGTATATATAAACGGTCGGTTGGCAGGGAAATGGGATTACGGATATAATTCGTTTTACTTGAATATTACCTCATTTTTAAAACAAGGCGAAAATTCGTTGGCAATACATGTCGATACCCGCAAACACGATAGCCGTTGGTATCCCGGAGCCGGGATTTATCGGAAAGTGCAACTTATTGCCGTAAATTCGGTGCATGTGGATATTTGGGGAACGCAGATCACCACACCAGTGATAAAGCTGAATTATGCGGATGTGAATATTGCCACAACGATTAGAAATCATTTATCTTCAAATGAAGAAATCACTGTCAGAAATATTGTTTTCTCGCAAAACGATAAGATCGTTCAGAAAAAAGAGGAAACGGCTACAATAAAAGCCGGACAGAAACAGATTGTGGAATCGTTGGTAACATTAACCGATCCTGTGCGCTGGGATTTGGAACAACCGAATTTGTATAAAGTAGTAACCGAAATTTATAAAAACGGAAAACTAATCGATAATTACACCAGTACTTTCGGCGTTCGTGATTTTCGCTTGACAAATACCGGATTGTATATAAATGATAAGCGTGTACAAATAAAGGGAGTTAACTTGCATCACGACCAGGGACCTCTTGGAGCTGCATTCAATGTAAGGGCTATGGAGCGTCAAATAGAAATTATGAAAAGTATGGGTTGTAATGCCATCCGCACGAGTCATAATGTCCCTGCACCGGAATTGTTGGAGTTGTGCGACAAAATGGGAATGCTTGTTCTCGACGAAGCTTTCGATAAATATGATGCTAAAATTGATATACAGGATACCACCATTCTCGAAAATTATGCCGCCCGAAATATACGGAATTTTATAGTTCGGGATCGAAACCATCCTTCCATTTTCCTTTGGAGTGTTGGAAATGAAATGCCTGAGATGGAGATGAACATGAATAATGGTTTTGAAAGATTACGGACAATGGTAAATTATGTACGAAAATACGATTACACGAGGCCAACTACGATGGTTTGCGACATGTTCGAAAGCAGTCCCTTGCACCATTTCGATTATTACGATGTTCATTCGTGGAATTACGGAAGACGTTACAGCTGGGCACATGCACTTAGTCCTGAAAAGCCGGTGATCATCACCGAATCGGCATCCACGGTAAGCACACGCGGATTTTACGAATTACCGTTACCTGTCCAAAAGACCGATTTCACGCATTCTTTGCAGGTAAGTTCGTATGATTTGAATGCTCCGCAATGGGCTGAGGTTCCTGATGATGATTTTATGTGGCAACAGGAAGATCCGTTCGTTGCAGGAGAATTTGTGTGGACAGGCTTCGATTATTTGGGAGAACCCATTCCTTACGGAAACGGATCGGTAAAAGAAATCGGCATGTCTGATGCGCAGGCATCCAGAAGTTCGTATTTCGGAATCGTAGATTTGTGCGGCATTCCTAAAGATCGTTTTTATTTGTATAAAAGCTATTGGAAACCCGAAGAAACCACCATACACATTTTACCACATTGGAATTGGGAAAACAAGATCGGACAAAAAATTCCTGTATTTGTGTATACCAATGGAAATTGTGCTGAGCTGTTTGTGAATGGAAAATCGCAGGGGATGAAATATAAAAATCCGAAATCGACCCAATCTACCGAAAGGTTTAGGCTTATGTGGCCGGATGTAGTATATGAGCCGGGAGAAGTTAAGGTGGTGGCATACAAAGAAGGTGAGAAAATAGGAGAAAGCAGCATGAAAACTGCCGGAAAACCGTATCAACTTAAATTGACTCCAGACAGGAAGATGATTAAAGCAGACAATAGCGATTTATCCTACATTCTCATAGAGGCTGTTGATGAAAAAGGAAACATTTGTCCGCTTGCCGACAACAAAATTCAGATACAAATTGATGGAAACTGTAAAATTGCCGGAATTGATAATGGCGATCCGCAATCGGTAAATTTCTTTAAATCGAATTCGATCAATCTTTTTTATGGAAAAGCCATGCTGATTGTAAAATCGAGCGACAAAAAAAGCCAATCAGAAGTGAAAGCTACTGCTGCCGGATTGAAAAATGCAGTGGTATCTATTAAGTGCGAATAAATATTTTCGAATGTATTGTTGATGGCAAAAATGGCATTATTCAAAAAAATAATACACAATTTTTATGTTATAAATCATTTTTTTGCCCGATTAATACCTGCGTTAATAGTTCCGTTATGCCTTCAAATTTATTTTTGCTTTGTTTTTTATAAATTATAAACAATGAAAAAATATTTAGTTGCAATTTTAGTTTCAGTTTCCGTTGTGTTTGGCGTTACGCAAGCTCAGACCAAACATTCTCAAATAACAAAATATCCAACTTACAAAGGACTTATAATGGCCGGTTATCAGGGTTGGTTTCGTCCGGACAAAAGCGGGAAAATGTATGCCGATGAGGACAAAGTTCGCATTGATATGTGGCCCGATGTTTCGGAATACGAAAAAACATATCCAACAGGACTGAAATTAGCAGATGGTTCTACTGCCCGTTTCTTTGGGTCAACAGACAAAAGTACGGTTGATTTGCATTTCAAATGGATGAAAGAATATGGTTTGGATGGCGTTTTCATGCAACGCTTTTTCAATGCTACCCGTCGAACCAGCGAACGTGCAGCTTCTACCACCGTGCTGAAATATGCCATAGATGCAGCTTCCAAATACGAAAGAGCTTTTGCCGTGATGTACGATCTTTCAGGATTAAACGGCTCAGGTGAAGATTGTTCTTCTATTATCGAGGATTGGAAATATTTGGTAGATTCCCTTCAGGTAACCAATCAAAAAGGAGCGAAAACATATCTTTTTCATAACGGAAAACCGTTGGTAGCTATTTGGGGAATCGGATTTCCCGATCGCCCATATAATTTAAGAAATATTGGTATTGAACGCTTGATTGATTTTCTGAAAAACGATCCGAAATACGGTGGTTGCTCTGTTATGCTGGGCGTTCCTACTTTCTGGCGCGAACTTTCATCCGATTGTTTGCCGGATCCTTATTTACACACGATAATCAAACAGGCTGACATTGTACTTCCGTGGACAGTTCAGCGTTTTACTCCGCTACTTCACAACGATATGGATCGTTTTCGCGATTTGATCCTAAACGATACAAAATGGTGTAAGGAAAATGGAATTGATTATGTTCCTTGCGTTTGTCCGGGATTCAGTTGGCATAATTTGAGCCGCTTTGAATTTCCTGACGACATTAAACCAAGTGGATCAATTCCGCGTCAGGGAGGCCGATTCTATTGGCAACAAATGTCCACTGCAATGGTAGCCGGAGCAGAAATGATTTATGTGGCTATGTTCGACGAGGTGAATGAAGGAACTGCCATTTTCAAATGTTCGGACAATCCTCCGGTAAGCAATGTGGCAAAATTCATCAATATGGATGGAAAACCGTCAGATCATTATTTATGGTTAACCGGTCAAGCTTCCAAAATGTTGAAAAGAGAGATTCCGCTCACAATGAAAATGCCTGAGCGAAAATAAATTATCCTTGAACCCTAAATACAATGAGAGCACGAATAGTATCATTTTTCGCATTAATAGTTTTCACCGTTTCTGCTGCAACACAATCTTCAGGTGGCTTAACGAATAATTCTACTGTTTTTACGGCGCAAATTAATAATCAGCACCTAAAAATAGAAACTTATGGGGAGCAATGTTTCCGTATTTTAAAATATCCCGAAGGTAAAACAGTAGATAAAACTTCATTTTCAGTCATCCGAAAGCAAGGTGACGCGGTTATTCGACTAAAAGAAACAGAAAATGAATTCGTGCTGACCATATCTAAAAACAAAATATTTGTTGATAAATCAACTGGAGTTATCCGTTTTTGCGATTTAAAAAACAATCTTTTACTGTCTGAAAAAATGACTTCAAATCCATTTGTTCCTACAACCGATGTTAATGGAAGTGGATTTAAGGTGAAGCAAATATTTGGTTTGTCCGAAAAAGAAGCCATTTATGGTCTGGGGCAGGATCAACGCGGAATTATGAATTTTCGTGGACATTCTGTTTGGTTAAAGCAACGTAACATGTTTGTAGCTGTGCCATTTTTAGTTTCGTCGAAAGGTTATGGCGTTTTATGGGACAATAGTTCAATTACAAATTTTGCCGACAACACATCGGGAGCATCTTTCGAGTCGGAAATTGGCGATTGTATCGACTATTATTTCGTAGCTGGAACTTCGATGGACGGAACAATTGCAGCTTTACGCGAATTGACAGGAAAAGCGCCAATGTTCCCCAAATGGGCGTTTGGCTTCTTGCAAAGTCGTGAACGCTACACCAACGAGCACGAGATTGTTGATATTGTAAAAAAATATCGTGATTTAAAGTTGCCACTTGATGGAATTATTCAGGATTGGCGCTATTGGGGTTTTGAAGAAGGACAATGGAATTCAACTGAATTTGATAAGGTAAATTTTTCAAATCCGAAACAAATGTTGGATAATATCCACGCACTGAATGCCCATGCCATGATTTCGGTGTGGCCATCGTTTGGAAATACTTCAAATATTTATAAAGATTTGGATGCGAAGAAAATGTTGTTCGATTTTAAAACATTCCCCAACACCGATAAAGAAAAAGTGTACGACGCGTTTAATGCCGAAGCCAGAGATATTTACTGGAAGCACATGAACGAAAATATATTTTCGAAAGGAATGGATGCGTGGTGGCTGGATGCAACCGAACCGGAGCAATCGAGTGCTTTGTCATATATCGATTCTACTCAAACAGCTTTGGGAAGCTATAAGCGCGTTGCAAATGCGTATCCATTGTTCACAAACAAAGGAGTGTA
>JBBIID010000112.1:0-8519 GCA_037446675.1 Paludibacter sp. | reverse complement strand
TTCGCACTATCGGCATGCGACAGCCTCGATAAATTCACGCAATTTGATATGAATTTTACGCAGAAAGTCAGCATCGAACCTTCATTTGCGATTAATACGCCGTTTATCGTCCCGACACCACCCGTCACCACCAATTCGAGCGCAACATTTTCGTCGAACAACACAAACAAAGACCTTGTGGACGAAATAAAGCTGAAAGAGGTAAAACTAACGGTGGAAAAGCCTTTGAACGAAGATTTCAGCATATTGAAATCTATTGAAGTATATATTTCGGCCGATGGAGAAACCGACACAAAAATTGCGTGGCTCGACAATGTTCCCACCAATGAGACCTCCATTAGTTTAAATGTATCGGATACCGATCTCAAAAACTTCATTTTCAAAGATCAGTTCAGCATGAAAGTAAAAACCGTGACCGACGAAGCATTCACCCAACAATACGAAGTCAGAATAGACACGAAGGTTCACGTAAATGCCAAAATTTTAGGAATATAGTTTTCGCCCGATTGGAGATTGAGAAATTAAGCCGTATCTTTGCAGCGTGAAAAAAAGATACTTTATTTACTTCTCGTACAACGGTGCAGCTTATCACGGCTGGCAATTCCAGCCGAACGGAATATCAGTTCAGGAAGTGCTGACGAAGGCAATTTGTACCATTCTCAGAACCGACATTGAACTGACCGGAGCCGGGCGAACCGATGCCGGAGTGCATGCAAAAATGATGGTTGCCCATTTCGATTTGGAAAGCGACCTTCCTAACAACTTTGATTTGTGCGCAAAACTAAACAGCTTTCTTCCGAACGACATTGCCGTTTCAAAAATTCTAGAAGTTCAACCTGATGCACACGCTCGCTTCGATGCCACATCCAGAACATACGAATACCACGTTACTACCAGCAAAAATGTATTTAAAAACGAGTTTGCGGCTCGTATTTCGGACAATATTGACTTTGACGCAATGAACGAAGCCGCAGCAACTTTATCCGAATACATTGATTTTACCAGTTTCAGCAAGCTGCACACGGACGTAAAGACGAATAACTGCAAAATATCTTTTGCTCATTGGGACAAACTCGCTGACGAATGGATTTTTACCATTCGTGCCGATCGTTTCCTGCGAAATATGGTCAGAGCTGTTGTGGGTACATTATTCGAAGTTGGTCGCCACAGAATATCGGTAGAAGAGTTCCGAAAAGTGATTGAAGCCAAAAACAGATGCAAAGCCGGTGTATCCGTTCCTGCTCATGGACTTTATTTGGTTGATATACAGTATCCCGAAAATATTTTTTTACGTTTTTAATTATGAATTATTAATTGTATATGTGGTTGATTCTTGCGTTTGTTTCCGCCTTACTATTGGGTTCTTACGATGTTTTCAAAAAAGTTTCGGTTCAGGAAAATGCCGTCATTCCGGTTCTACTGACATCTGTTCTTTTTTCGTCTTCAATTTTGCTCCCGTTCCTGCTCCTTTCCGAATTTTTTCCACAAACGATTCAGGAAAGTTTATTTTTTGTTCCCAGAGTTGATTTTCAAACTCATCTGTTATTCGTAGCAAAAGCGGTTATTGTACTCACTTCGTGGCTTTTTGCCTATTTCGCCATGAAGCATTTACCCATTTCTATTGCTTCACCCATAAAAGCCACACAGCCGGTATGGGTGGTAGTAGTAGCCGTATTACTTTTCGGCGAAAAGCTGAACGTTTTTCAGGCTGCCGGAGTTGGCGTTACGCTGCTTTCATTTTTCCTTTTTTCAGTGGTAGGCAAAAAAGAAGGAATTTCTTTCAAAACGAACAAATGGTTCTGGTTCATCGTGTTGGCAACACTAACGGGAGCCGCCAGCGGATTGTACGACAAATACCTGCTGAAACAATTCAATCCTATGGCCGTTCAGGTTTATTATACTTTTTATCAGGCCATTATAATGGGAATTATCACCCTGTTTCTTTGGTATCCCACCCGAAAAAAAACGACTCCGTTCCAGTTCCGTTGGTCCATTTTCTTTATTTCGTTTTTTCTTGTCGCTGCCGATTTTGTATATTTCTATGCTTTATCGCTGCCGGGTGCTTTGATCTCAGTTGTTTCCACCATTCGGCGCGCCGGGGTTATTGTTCCGTTTTTGTACGGAGCTATGGTTATGAAAGATAAAAACATAAAGCTCAAAATTATTGACCTTGTTGGGGTACTTGTGGGAATGCTTCTTTTGTATTTGGGATCGAAATAGTTTTGGATAAAAGTTATAATGCGATTTGAATTTTTTACAGGAAGATTATTTAAATTCGGCTAAATTGTTTGGGATTCATTCCTAAATGCTGATTAAAAACCCGCGCAAAATGGCTCATATTTGAGAATCCGAGCCTATAACCCACATCCGAAACAGATAATTTTTCGTCTTTAAGCAAACGGGCGGCCTCTTTTATCCTAAATTCCTGGTAATAACTAAAAATACTATTCCCGAAAATTTGCTTAAACAGCCGCTTCAGCTTCGACGAACTCATATTGGCAGTAGCAGCCAACTTCTCGATTATCGGTGGTATTTCCAGATGTTCGAGCATCTGTTCTTTTACTTTGTAAATTGCTTGCAAATCGTGCGAATTTAAAGGATACAACTGTTTTTCGTCCCTTTTTTGTAATTCCATCAGCAGTCGACAAACCAATTCTTCCGCTTTTATCCTTTTGAAGAATAATTCAAAAGTTTCATCTACACTTTCCATAACAATTTCATCTACAATCTTCTGTAAAGAAGGATAAATTATCTGCTCAAAAAGTAAAGGTTGTGTATTTTGCAATAAATTATGTAAAACTGACGACTTCTCGGGCAGGTTGAACAGTCCGTTAAGATAACGGGCATCAACCTCTATATTGATGGTAGCCGTGTTTGTGTGAATTGAAATAACATCATCCGTATTTATTCTACTGGTAGCAATCAATACCGAAGGAACAGATTCCGTAGCTGTTCTTATTTGCGCTGTTTCGGTACTGGGAAAGATATTTTGAAATTTAAAAAATATCATCCTTTTTGCCGTATCTACATCCGGATTTTCAATTCTTCGTTTAGCTCATAATTACTGATTAACATCCGAATATTCCCGTCAAAAACAAATCCGGAGCAATACCCATGTCCAAAATTATCAGGGATCACTAATTTTCGTCCCTCAAGTTCCGTCCCCATGAAAGAGGCAAATTTCACAAGAATATTTGGAACTGTGCTTGATATATCTTTATTCATTCATTGACCTTTTACGACTATTTTTGTGCCAAATGTAGTTATTTTATCTCTATTATCCACTCTAATTTTGTATTATCAATTTGGATAAAAAAAATACATTATCAAATGAACATGAATACTAAAAAAATAAGATTGTGGATCGTTATAGGAATCGTTATGTTGAATTCCATTGGTCTCTCTATTGTGCTACCTCTTCTTCCATTCATCGTCGCTCAATATCTCCCATCTCAACAAGTAGTGGTAGGAATGAGTGCACTTATGTCGGTGTTTGCCGCCTGTACCTTTTTTGCCGCGCCTGTTTTCGGAGCATTAAGCGACAGGTACGGGCGTAAAAACATTTTAATTATTAGTTTGCTCGGTTCGGTGGTCGGTTATGTAATGTTTGGGATTGGAGGAGCTCTTTGGGTGCTTTTTCTTAGTCGGATTATCGACGGACTTACAGCCGGAAACATCAGTACATTATTTGCATATATTTCCGACACCACCGAGCCGCAGGAACGGACAAAATGGTTTGGATATATCGGTTCTGTTATGGGAATCGGGAAAATTGGCGGTCCGGCTTTAGGCGGATTGTTGGGAAATATCAATTTAGCTTTGCCATTTTTTATTACAGCCGGACTAATATTTGCATCGGGATTAGCAGTTTATTTTCTACTCCCGGAATCATTATCGCCCGAGAAAAGAACGACACATCTTTCCATGAACAGTTTCAATACTTTTTCTCACTTTAAAGATGTGTTTAGTACTAAACAGGTCAAATCACTGCTCGTAATTGGAACTCTTTTCTACGCAGGATTAAGTATTTTTCAATTTAATTTCACACTTTTCCTGAAAGATATATATAAGTGGACTCCACTAATTATCGGCAGTATCCTTACATTTGTGGGAGTATGCGAAATTGCTTCCCGTGCGATACTACTTCCGTGGCTATTAAAACATTTCACCGAAAAGAAAATCGCGATTGCAGGTTTAGCGGGTCTCGCCACTGGCTTAGGGTTGATTTTTGCAAGTATTTACATCCACTCTGCTCTTATAATTTCGCTTGCCGTAATACTCATTATATCGGGAGAAGGTTTATACGATCCGACTTATACCGGAAAATTATCTCAATCGGTGGACGAAAGCAAGCAAGGAAAATTGCAGGGCGTTAATCAAAGCCTACAATCGGCCAACAATGTGCTCATACCGTTAATTGCTGCAACCATTTACTTTTATAGCCCAGGTGTATTGTACGCAACCGCTTCGTTTATAGTGCTCATTCCCATTATACTTTCTGCAAAAAGCAACTCATCGCAAAAGCAACAAAAACGAACACCAATAACAAACTGATACTTCAATTGAAACGGAGAAAGATTTTATTTTCATGAAATTGGCAAAATATTTATTCAACAATAAATCAACAGATTAAACAAATCAAAATCATATTTAATCGATAAAAATCGGATCAAACAAATAAAAATTTCGAATTTGTTTGATAATTAGATGAAAATTAGTACTTTTGCAAGCCCAAAGAACAAGAAAAAGAAAAAATTAAAACATACAGATATGAAAAGCGGAATTCACCCAGAAAATTATCGTCCGGTAGTATTTAAAGATATGTCGAATGACGATACCTTTATTTCACGTTCAACCGTAAACACGAAAGAAACTATCGAAATCGACGGTGTAACTTATCCATTAGTAAAAATGGAAATCTCAAGTTCATCACATCCTTTCTACACAGGTAAATCGAAACTGGTAGATACAGCTGGACGTGTTGATAAGTTTATGAATCGTTATGCAAAACGCATGGAAGGTAAAAAATAAACTTCTGAGTTTTAAAACTTATACAAAAACGGCTTCGAAATAATTATTTCGAAGCCGTTTTTTCATCTCCCAATTTCCTACATTTTTGTATTTTTCTCTTTCAAACACATCCATCCCGGTAGCTTTTCCGCTCGATTCTCTCACACCACAAAACAGCAATCATCTATATTTCAACATCTTAATTGTATTGGCACGGCTATTGAATAATCCGTTGAAAAATTTACAACGTTTTGGTGCACAAAAACGGAGTTTATTTTTCAGAAAACAATTATTCAGTTTACAGCCACAATGACTCAATATCCATTCAACATGGCAGCCGACCTCTCTTTCTATCGCGAAGGAGAATTATTTCTTGGAAGCAATCAGATTCGGCTGCTGAAAAGAGTGGCTCTCGATGGATCAATTCATGCCGCTGCCAAAAATCTGAAAATGTCCTATCAACATGCGTGGCATTTGCTGGACAAAATAAACCAACTTTCACCCGTTCCTATTGTCATTCGACAAAAAGGAGGTCGCGATGGCGGAGGCTGCAAAATAAGCCCTTACGGACATAAGCTCATCCGAACTTACGAAAAAAAGGTAGAGGAGCTGATTCAGTATTTGGAACAAAGTAACACTGAGCTGAATAACTGTTTTTTTTAACCCATCGATATTCTTACCGGAGTATATCGATTTATTTTTCACCGGCGTTATTCTTTCTTGTTTATAACGATTAATTTAAAACATTATGAAACCAAATAAGGTATATAAGATTGTGTTGTTTTTCTTATTCTTCGCGAATATTCCCAATCTGCTAAAATCACAGAACGTAGTAATCGACGGAGAAATTCGTCCACGCACCGAGTACCGAGACGGATATACAAAACCAATACTTTCGGCTAACGATCCCGGAATTTTCACCTCACAGCGTACGCGTCTCGGACTTACTTTTACGAGTGGAATACTTACGACTCAAATCACATTACAAGATGCTCGCATTTTCGGGCAATTCTCGAACACGTCGACAGATGCTACAACAGGCATTTATGAAGCATGGGCTGAAATGCTACTAATCCCGGGTGGCTCGTTAAAACTGGGACGACAAATGGTGAAATATGACGACAACAGATTATTTTCTGCGCCGGCATGGAGTATCACAGGAACCACACACGACTTAGCTCTTTTCAAGTACAACATCAACGATTTTCAGTTTCATTTAGGATTAGGGTACAACAACACCAGTGAAATTTCGACTGAAGTTTTTTATAATCCAGTCAACAAATACAGATCGTTGGGATATTTATGGGCTTCCACACCTACCCTCAAAGGTTTTACTCTCACAGGAATTTTCATTGCCGAAGGTGTGCAAGATACTATCGGAGTTGGAACAGCATACAAAAAAATCAAACAAAACCAAACACTCACTTTTGGAGGTAATTTAAAATATGCGACTAAAGATGTTCCTTTCTCGGCACTCGCTACAGCATATTTTCAGGCTGGGAAAAACAGCAATGGTAAAACAATGACCGGCAAACTTTTAGCAATAAAAGCAAATTATGCCATTACTGGTGATTTAACCGCGAGCATTGGGACAGATTACCTTTCGGGCGACAACAATGGAACCACGGATGGAAAACAAAGCAATTTCAAAAAATTATATGGAGCCAATCACACCTTCAACGGATATATGGACTATTGGAACACGCCTTTAAATCAAGGATTGTTGGATTATTACGCAAGTGCTACCTGCAAAGTAAGTAAAAACCTGAGTCTGGAAGCCGGGTACCACATCTTCAATTCCGAGTTCGCAGGAAAAAATAAAAAAGGGATTGAGTTTGGAAAAGATCTCGGTTCTGAATTCGATTTTTTGGCCACGTATAAGCTAAATAGTTGGGCGAGTGTTCAGGGTGGCTATAGTGCGTACTTCAAAACTGACAATACTATTATTGCAAAAGACATTGCAACTTCAGCAACGATGCCCGATGTTCGCATGCCCCAGTTTGCATATATAGCATTCACTATTAAACCAACATTCTTGAATACTGCATCAGCAAAATGATTTGATGATTAGTTGATTAGTTAATTAGAAAACAGCAAAAAAAATAAAGAATATGAAAAAGATAATATTATCAATAACACTTTTAATCTGTGTTATAGCCGTTTCGGCTCAGAAAGTAAATGTTGCAGCAGCAGCCAATCTTCGTTACGTTATGGAAGAAATCAAAGCCGCCTACGTAAAACAAAACCCAAAGTCTAAAATCAACTTAACCTTCGGTAGTTCGGGAACTTTGGTGCAGCAAATATCTAATGGTGCTTCATTCGACTTTTTTATGGCTGCCGACAACGAGTTTCCATTAAAATTGAAAGACAAAGGCTTGACTGTCGGCGCAATGCAAGTGTATGCTTACGGAAAGCTAGCGTTGTACAGCACGTCGATAGATGTAGAAAAAACAGGATTAAGCGCGCTGAAAAGTGCATCCGTAAAAAAAATTGCAGTCGCCAATCCACTAACAGCACCTTATGGTGATCGCTCGGTGGAATTGCTCAAAAGTCAGGGATTTTACGACGATTTGAAAGATAAAATTGTAATTGCCGATAATATCTCCGCAGCAGCACAATACGCTTTCACATCGAACACCGAGTTAGGATTTATCGCCTATTCTTTCGCGCTGGCTCCCGACATGGCCGGAAAGGGATATTGCTATATTATCCCTCAAAAAATGTACAAACCTATTGAGCAAGCTTGTATTCTTATTAAAACTTCGACGGTTAACACCGAGACGGCAAAATTCAAAAAGTTTGTACTCTCTGATGCGTTGAAACCCATTTGGGAAAAATACGGCTATGGCGTTCCCGAGAAATAAAAAACAGTATAGAACACCACTTTTCCAAAGATTTGATTCTTTGGAAAAGTGCTTAAACAGAAGATAGTAAATTACTTAATCGTAACTGAACTGATGAACGAAGATTTTATAAACACCCTATTATTAACTGGAAAACTAGCCGGTTGGACCACCTTTATTCTTTTTATTGTTGGACTTCCACTCGCATATCTGCTTGCTTACAAGCGTTTCTTTCTGAAACCTGTTTTAGAGGCACTTATCAGCATGCCATTGGTACTTCCTCCAACTGTGCTTGGATTTTATATGCTGGTAGCTTACAGTCCCGAACATTTTTTCGGACGTTTTCTCGAAAATACTTTTGATTGGCGATTAGCATTTTCGTTCGAAGGAATTTTGATTGCCAGTGTGGTGTTTAGTCTCCCGTTTATGATTCAGCCCTTGCAAAATGGACTGACAGCCATTCCGAAAAGTTTCCGAGAAGCGGCTTATACGCTTGGAAAATCGGAATTTACCACGTTTATTAAAGTACTGATCCCAAACATGATTCCATCTATTATTACTGCACTTGCCATGACATTTGCACATTGCATTGGCGAATTTGGCGTAGTGATTATGGTAGGTGGAAATATGCCGGGCGAAACGCGGGTAGCCAGCATTGCCATTTAC